>NZ_JBFBDO010000050.1:0-57168 GCF_040683335.1 Kitasatospora sp. NPDC093806 | reverse complement strand
CGCCGCCACCCCCCGGCGCGGCGGCCGGGGCGGCGTCGGCGGCGGGGCCGGAGCCGTTCGCGGAGCAGGCGGTGGACAGGGTGAGGGCGGGGACGGTCGCGGCGGTGGCGGCGAGCAGGGTGCGGCGGCTGAGCGGGTGCGGCATCGGGCGTCAACTTCTCTTTCTGGCACGGGAGTCGAGCCGGGCGACCAGGTGCAGGCGGTCGCCGTCGGCGGTTTCGGCGGGGTCGACGGCGGGGGTGTCGTCGGTCCACGGCGGTTCGGTGCGCGGGCCCGGCCGGTCGTAGAGGGCGAGGGTGGTGAAGCCGTGGTGGGCGAGCAGGTGGCGCAGCTCCTGGGGGAAGAGCAGGCGCCAGGCGGACTGCTGTTCGACCGGCGGGGCGCCGTCGTCGCTGGTCCAGCGCCGGGTGCGGCGCAGCAGTTGGGCGGCGCGGTCGATCCGCAGCACGGTGTGCGAGGTGTGGGTGACGCCGTCGCGGGTGACGGTGTCGGTCCTTGGGGCGTCGAGGAGTTCGGTGCGGCCGAGGAAGAAGGCGCCGTTGCGGAGCTCGGCGA
This sequence comes from Kitasatospora sp. NPDC093806, assembly GCF_040683335.1. NCBI lineage: Bacteria > Bacillati > Actinomycetota > Actinomycetes > Kitasatosporales > Streptomycetaceae > Kitasatospora > Kitasatospora sp. NPDC093806. The sequence continues at coordinate 56,613 of NZ_JBFBDO010000050.1, read as the reverse complement.
CCAGCAGGCCGCCGGGGCGCAGGTGGTGGCGGAGCCGGTCGAACAGGGCGTCGAGGTCCGCGTCAGTGTGGCAGTAGAGCAGTGCGCTGTCCAGGCAGAGGACGGCGTCGAACCGTTCGGGTAGCGCGAAAGTCCGCATGTCAGCGAGGTGGTAGGCGGGTCCGGGGTGGTGGGCGCGGGCGTGCTCGATCATCGCCGCCGAGCTGTCCAGGCCGGTCACGGTCCGCCCGGCGGCGTGCTGCAGCCAGGCGGCGTCGCGGCCGGTGCCGCAGCCGAGGTCGAGGACGGCGGGCCCGGCCCCGTACCGGCGGAGCACCGCGTCGGCCCACCGGGCGGCGGTGGACTCGGGGTCGGGGAAGCGGAGTTCGTAGAGCTCCGGGTGGTCGGTGAGCAGGTTCCGCTGGTCGGTGGGGACGGGAGGGGTGGCGGGGGCGGCGGGCTCTGCGGGGGTGGCAGGGTCGGCGGGGGCGGCGAGGTCGGCGGGGGCGCCTGGCGGGGTCATCGGGCCTCACTGGTCATCGGGCGTCACTGGGAGAGCGGGCGGGCGGGGACGGGGAGCCGCCCGGTGCGGTGCAGCCGGGCGAGGGCGGTGGCGGAGCCGAGGCCGAGGGCGGCGCAGAGCAGCCAGGGCGCGGTGGCGGCGCTGTCCATGGCCCGGCCGACCAGGGTGTTGCCGAGGGCGGCGGCGAAGCCGGACACCACGTAGTACAGGCCGTAGTAGGTGCCGGTGAGGCCGTCGCGGCCGAAGGCGGGGATCAGCGCGAGGACGAACGGCTGGGCGGTCATCAGACCGAGTTGGAGCAGCAGCACGCCGCCGAGGACGCCGGGCAGGCCGGGGGCGGCGAGCGGCAGCAGGAAGCCGGCGGCGGCGACGGCGAGGCCGATCGGGATCCAGCGGCTGCCCGGTCCGTGCCGCTGGAGGCGGGTGGTGATGCGGAGTTGCAGCGTCAGGTTGGCCAGCGTGCTGGTCAGGAAGACCAGGCTGACGGCGCCCTCCCAGCCGGTGGCGCGGCGGGCGGCGTCCGGCAGCAGCAGGTAGAGCTGGCTCTCCATCCCGAACAGGCCGACCATGGCCAGCGAGAAGGCCAGGAACCGGCGGTCCCCGGCGACCTCGCGCCAGTCGGCCAGCACGCCGTTGGTCGGCGGCGGGGCGGGGCGTTCGGGCAGGGCGAGCGCCTGGGCGACGGTCAGCACGGCGAAGATGCCGGCGGCGGTGAGCGCGGCGACCCGGAAGTCGACCAGCAGCAGGACGGTGCCGAGCAGCGGCCCGGCGAGCGCCCCGGTGGTGGCGAAGGTGGAGAACAGCGCGAACGCCTCGGCCTTGCGGTCGGCGGCCTCGTGGGCGACGTAGGTGCGCACGGCCGGGTTGAACAGCGCCCCGGCCAGCCCGCTGAGCGCCGAGGCGGCGAGCAGGATGCCGAGCGTGTCGCCGAGCGCGAACAGCCCGAAGCCGAGGCTGCGCAGCGCGCACCCGGCGATGATGACGCGGCGCGCGCCGAGCCGGTCGGCGGCCGAACCGCCGAGGATGAACAGGCCCTGCTGGCTGAGGTTGCGCAGGCCGAGCACGGTGCCGACGGCGAGCGCGGAGAGGCCGAGGTCGTGGCCGAGGTGGCCGGCCAGGTACGGGATGAGCAGGTAGAAGCCGGTGTTCACGCCGAGCTGGTTGACCAGCAGGAGCCGTACGGGCAGCGGGAAGGACCGTACGGCGCGCAGTATCGTCACCGGCCGGCCGCCGGACGGGCTTCGACGAGCGGCGGGGCGTGCGGCGCGGGCACGGGCGCGGCGGCTCCCGGTACAGCCGGGGCTGCTGGCACGGCCGGTTCGGGTGCGGGCAGGACGCCGAGACCGGCCCGGTCCGGGGTGCGGACGGTGCCGTCGGCGCCGCCGATGCCCCGCCAGGGGTCGTGGGCGAGCAGCAGGTGCCCGTCGAGGTCGATCCAGCGGGCCCGGTCGGCGAGGTGGACGGCGGGCGCGATGCCGAGCGAACTGGCCGCCAGGCAGCCGAACATCAGCTCGGTGCCGCTGCCGCGCAGCGCCTCCTCGATCCGCAGCGCCTGGTGCACGCCGCCGCACTTGGCGAGCTTGAGGTTGACCCCGTGGACCCGCCCGGCGAGCCGCCGGGCGTCCTCGTAGGTCACCGCGTCCTCGTCGGCGATCACCGGGATCGGCGAGCGTTCGGCGACGGCGGCGAGCTCGTCGGGGCGGCCGGGGGTGATCGGCTGTTCGACGGCCTCGACCCCGGTGGCGGCGAAGGCGGGCAGCAGCCGAAGGGCCTGCTCGGGGGTCCAGGCGCCGTTGGGGTCGAGCAGCAGCCGGGCCGTCGGGGCGGCCTCCCGGACGGCCTGCACCCGGGCCAGGTCGAGGCCCGGGTCGGCGGCGCCGGCCTTGATCTTGAGCACGGTGAACCCGGCGTCGGCGAGCCGGGCGGCCTGGACGGCGGCGCGGGCGGGCGGTTCGATGCCGATGGTGCGGGCGGTGGCGACGGCGACCGGTTCGGCACGGCCGAGCAGCCGGTGGACGGGTTCGCCGGCCCGCTTGCCGACCAGGTCGAGCAGCGCGGCCTCGACGGCGGCCAGCACGCCGGCCGGCAGCTCCGCGAACGCGGGCGCGGCTGACGTCGTCTCCGTGGCGGAGCGGAGGTCGGCGAGCGCCTGCTCCGGGTCGGGGTAGCGCTCCAGCGCGGGCCGCAGCACGTCCAGCGCGAGCCGGATCCGGTCGGTCGGCAGGCCCAGGTAGACGCTGCTGACCGCCTCGCCGTGGCCGGTCAACCCGCCGTGGCCGAGAGAGAGTTGGACGGCGTCGCGGGCGGTGGTCACCGAGCGGGAGATCCGCAGGGGCTCGGCGAGCCGAAGCCGTACGGTGCGGACGTCGAGCCTCATCGGCCCTCCTCGGCGCGGGTGGGGGTGGGGGTGGATGCGGCGGGCACGCCGCCGGTGCGACATCGGGCCCAGCCGGTGACCTCGACCGCCGCCGGGTGCGGGATCTCGATCGGACGCGGCGCCGCCCGGTCGGCGTCCAGACCGTGCCGGCGGCAGAAGGCGTCGTCGTACACCGTGCCGAGGTAGCGGTGCGGGCCGTCCGGGAAGACGGTGGCGACGGCGGCGCCGGGGTGGACCCGGGCGGCCCAGGCGGCGACCAAGGCGACCGCGCCGGTGGACCAGCCTCCGCTGACGAAGGCGCCCCGGGCCAGCCGCCGGCAGGCGTCGACCGCCTCCGCCGGGCCGACCCAGTGCACCTCGTCGAAGGCCTGGTGGGCGACGTTGCGGGGGTGGATGGAGCTGCCCAGGCCGCGCATCAGCCGGGGCCGGGCGGGCTGGCCGAAGATGGTCGAGCCGACCGAGTCCACGCCGATGATCCGCAGCCGGGGCCAGCGGCGGCGCAGCGCCTCGGCGAGTCCGGCACTGTGGCCGCCGGTCCCGACGCTGCAGACCAGGACGTCGAGGTGGTCGAGTTCGGCGGTCATCTCCTGCGCCATCGCGCGGTAACCGGCCGCGTTGTCGGGGTTGTTGTACTGGTCGGGCCAGTAGGCGTCGGGCAGCCGGTCGAGCAGTTCGCGCAGCCGGCCGAGCCGGGCGGCCTGCCAGCCGCCGTGCCGGGCCGGCTGCTCGACCAGCTCCAGCCGGGCGCCGTACGCGCGCAGCAACTGCCGCATGGACGGTTCGAGTTCGCTGTCGCCGACCAGGACGACGGGGTGGCCGAGGGCCTGCCCGGCGAAGGCCAGGCCGACCCCCATGGTGCCCGAGGTGGACTCCACCACCGTTGCCCCGGGCCGCAGTTCGCCGCGCGCGTGGGCGCCGCGCAGCATCGCGACGGCCGAGCGGGCCTTCATGCCTCCGGCGCTCAGCCCCTCCAGCTTGGCCCAGAATCCGGGGTGCGGGTGCGGCAGCGGGGTGCTGATCCGGGCCAGCGGGGTGCGGCCGAGCAGCGGCAGCAGGTCCGGATTGCCCAGCGCCGCACCGGTGTCGAGCAGGGCCGTCACCGCGCCGCACCCCCGTAGAGGTGCAGGACGGTGGGGCCGCCGTCGAGCCAGAAGAAGGGGTAGGGCTCGGCGCTGACGGCGGTGACCCCGTCGCCGAGCAGCCGCGGCAGCACGGCGCTGCCGGTCTGGGCGAACAGCACCAGCGGTTTGCCGGTGGCGCGGGCGTGGGCGAGCAGCGGGTCCAGGGTGCCGTTGCCGAGGGTCATGCCGGAGGCGAGGATCGCGTCGCAGTCGTCGAGGAGGGCGAGCGCGTCGGTGTGCACGGGCTCGTCCCACTCGGTGGTGCCGCCCTTGAGGTCGCAGGGGAGGTAGCCGACGCCGTGCGAACGGAGCTGTTCCAGGAGGGAGTTGACGACGCCGACGACCAGCACCCGGCGGACCTCGGCGAGCGGCAGCAGCCGGACCACGGCGGCCGCCCGGGTGCGGGACTTGGTCAGCGAGGAGCCGGCCGGCAGGCCGAACCGCCGGGCGCCGTGGGTCGGACCGTGCGGGCGGCAGTCGCCGAGGTAGGCGTCCAGCGCGGCGACCCGGACGGCGGTGAGCGGGTGGCGGAGCAGTTCGGCGACGGTGGCGCCGACGCATTCGGTGACGGTGTCGGCGGGGAGCTCGCCGGGCTCGACCGCACAGGAGCCGACGGCGGCGCCGAGCCGCAGGCTGAGCACCTCGTTGCGGTAGCCCTGGGCGCGGCCGCTGTGCCGGACGGCCTGGGCGGTGGTGAAGGCGAGCGCGATCCGCCGGGTGGCCGGGTCGGGCCCGTACGCCCCCGTACGGGCCCGCCCGGTGATCAGGTCGAGCGTGCCGGGGACGCTCAGGGTGGCGGCGCTGCTCAGGCCGTGGGTGCTGCTCAGGGTGGGGGCGCTCATGCGGGCACCGCCGCGGGTTCGGCCGACCGGTCGGCGGCCGCGTAGCGGGGGGTGATCCCGGCGAGCAGCCGCTCGGCCGCGCGGCGCGCCCCGGCGCCGCCGGTGTCGGCGGTCATCACGTGCCCCAGGTACTCGTTGTTGCTGGTGGCGGGCCGCACCTCGCGGCCGGGCCCGGCGAGCGCGAGCTCGACCACCGCCGGGTCGCGCCGGACGTCCTCCTCGCCGTCGAAGCCGTGCAGCAGCCCGGCCTGCCCGCCCCCGGGGACGAGGAAGGCGATCGCGGCGCTGGCGACACCGGTCGGGTGAACAGCCAGGTCGGGCCGCCGGCCGAGGGCCACGTCGACGGCGGCGGCCGCCAGGTCGACCCCGGTGACCCGCCGGACCAGCTCGGTGATCCGGTTCCCGGCCGGTCGCGGGTTGACCTCGATCACCCGGGGCCCGGCGGGGGTGAGCTTGATCTCGGTGTGCGCGACGACCTGCTCCAGCCCGAGCGCGGCCAGCGCGGCGACCGCCGTGTCCGCGGCGGCCGCGGCCTCGGCGGGCTCCAGCGCGGCGGGGAACATGTGGCCGGTCTCGACGAACGCCGGCGCGCCGCCGATGCTCTTGTCGGTGATCCCGACGACGTGCGCGACGCCGTCGGCGGTGACCGTCTCGACGCTGACCTCGGGGCCGGTGAGCAGCTCCTCCAGGAGCACCGCCGGCTCCCGACGCTGGCCGCGCGCGTTGACCGGGAAGGCCTCCAACGCCCGCATGGCCACCAGGAGTTCGGTCTCGTCGACGACCTCCCGGACGAACATCCCGGCGCACAGGTCGACCGGCTTGACGACCAGCGGATAGCCGATCGCCTTGGCGGCGGCGCAGGCCTGCTCGCGGTCGGCGCAGAGCGCGTACGCGGGCCCGGGGACGCCGGCCTCGGCGAGCGCGCGGCGGGTGAGGTCCTTGCGGCAGGCGGCGGCGACCGCCTCCGGCCGTGGCCCCGGCAGGCCGAGCCGGTGGGCCACCTCGGCGACCCGCGGGAGGTAGTAGTCGCAGGAGGAGAGCACGCCGTCGAAGCCGAGCAGCCCGTGCAGCCGTTCGGCGTAGGGGAGCAGCGCGGCCGGGTCGTTGGTGTCGACGGTGAGGATGTTCTCGGCGGCGAGCAGCGGGTGCGGGCCGTCGGCGGGGGCGGCGCGCAGGTAGTGGTGCAGGTCGCGGGTGAGGAAGGTGAAGCGGTGCCCGCCCTCCCCCAGCGCGCGTGGCAGCAGCCTGCTCATGGAGCCGACCCAGCTCTCGATCACCAGCAGATGCGCCACGGTTCTCCCTCTCGACGGACACGGCGGACACGGCGGATACGACGGACACAGCACGGACACGGCACGGACACGACCACGAATTCGGCGGCGGATACGGCAGCCTGGCAGGACCGTAACGGGATTCGTTTTCATTTTCAACACGCCGGAACCCACTTCCGTCGGCGAGTCAGATGAAAGTGGTTTTCATGTACGCTGACCATCGGCCTACCGAGCATCCGCCCGCCGGAGAGATCTGATGGATCGTCACTTCCCTTATGCCGTCCGCCATGCGCTGCCCCAGGACGTGCCCGGCGCGCGCCGGCTGATCCTCGACACGTTCTACCGCGAGTTCGGCTACGGCTACGTGCCCGACTGGCACGGCGACGTCGTCGACCTCCAGGGGCACTACCTGGAGCACCCCCGGCACGCCCTGCTGGTCGCCGTGCACGACGGCGAGGTGGTCGCCACCACCGCCCTGCACTCCACCGGACCGGCACATCCGCCGCACCCGCGCGAGGTCGCCGAGCGCTACCCGTCCGGCACCACCGCGCAGCTCGTCCGGGTGTACGTCCGGGCGGAGCACCGGCGGCACGGGCTGGCCCGCGAGCTGGTCCGCCGGGCCTGCGACTTCGCCGCCGCGGAGGGCGGCTACCGGCGGCTCTACCTGCACACCAACACCGCCGTTCCCGGCGCCGAGGCGTTCTGGCGCAGCCTCGCCGACGAGGTCTACGACGCGCGGCCGACCGGCGAGCACGGCCCCGGCGTGTCCACCGTCCACTTCGAGATCCCGCTCCGCCGGCCGGTCCGGGCCTGAGACCCGCGGCTCCCCCGCATCCGGATGTGACGTAGGTCACATCCGGATGCGAAATTTCCGGGGAGGGACTCCCCGTTTAGCCTTCGTAGGACTAAGCGGGGAACGACTCCCCGGAACCCGGAAGGAGCCGACCGTGAGCACCGCCGCCGCCCAGCCGACCCGCGCCGCGGGCCCGGTCCGCACGCCCAGACTGCGTGCGGACGCGAGCCGCAACCGTGAGCGGATCGTCATGGCGGCCCGCGACGCGTTCGTCGAGCACGGCGCGGACGCGCCGCTGGACGAAATCGCCAAGCGGGCGGGCGTCGGAAACGCTACGCTCTACCGGAACTTCCCCACCCGGGCGGCCCTGATCCGCGAGGTGGCGCTGCTCGTCAAGAACCGCATCGTGGCGATCGCCGAGCGGGCGGCCGCCGAGGCCACCGGCCCGTTCGACGCCCTCCAGCGGTTCGCGCACGAGACCGTCGACGAGAAGGTCGGCGCGCTCTGCCCGATGCTCACCAACCGGGTCGACCTGCACGACCCCGAGCTGGTCGAGGCGCGCGAGCGCCTGCTGGCCGTGGTCAGCGGACTGCTCGACCGGGCGAAGTCGGCCGGCGAGGTCCGCCCGGACGTCGCCCACGGTGACCTGTTCATCGCGATGAGCCAGCTCACCCGCCCACTGCCGGGCACCTCCTGCCACGTCCTGGAGGAGTTCGTCCACCGGCACCTGCAGCTGTTCCTGGACGGCATGCGGGCGCCCGCCCCTTCCACCCTGCCCGGCCGGGCCGCGACCTTCGAGGACTTCCACAGCGAGCACTGATCCGTAGTGGCCGCGTGACCGCCGTCGCGTCCGCGCGCCCGTTCGCTCCGTTCATTCCGTTTGCTTCTTCCGTTTGCTTCTCCGTTTGCTTGTTCCGTTTGCTCCGCACGCACCGTTCCATGCCCTGACGCACCCGTTCCGCACAGACCTCGCACCGTGAAGTGAGTACTCCCATGCCAAAAACCGACGCCCTGCCCGCCGTCCAGCCCGATCCGAGGCGCTGGAAAGCCCTGATATTCATCGGCCTCGCGCAGCTGATGGTCGTGCTCGACGCCACCATCGTGAACATCGCGCTGCCCTCCGCCCAGCAGGACCTGGGCATCACCGACGGCAACCGCCAGTGGGTGATCACCGCGTACGCGCTGGCCTTCGGCGGTCTGCTGCTCTTCGGCGGCCGGGTGGCCGACCTGTGGGGACGCAAGCGCACCTTCGTCGTCGGCCTGACCGGCTTCGCGCTGGCCTCCGCGCTGGGCGGCGCCGCCGCCAACACCGCGATGCTGCTCGGCGCCCGCGCCCTCCAGGGCGTCTTCGGCGCGCTGCTCGCCCCGGCCGCGCTCTCGCTGCTCGCGGTGATGTTCACCGAGGCCAAGGAGCGCGCCAAGGCGTTCGGCATCTACGGCGCGATCGCCGGCGGTGGCGGCGCGATCGGCCTGATCCTCGGCGGTCTGCTCACCGAGTACATGAACTGGCGCTGGACCTTCTTCGTCAACATCCCGTTCGCCGTGGTCGCCGCGATCGGCGCGGTCATGGTGATCCGCGAGCCCGCCGAGGGCCGCAACCGCAACCGCCTCGACGTCCCCGGCGTCATCCTGGTGACCACCGGCCTGGTCGCGCTGGTCTACGGCTTCACCCGGGCCGAGTCGGACGGCTGGTCCTCCGGTATGACGATCGGCCTGTTCGTCGCCGCCGCCGTGCTGCTGGCCGCGTTCGTCGTGGTCGAGCAGAAGGTCAAGGCGCCGCTGCTGCCGCTGCGCGTCGTGCTGGACCGCAACCGCGGCGGGGTCTACCTGTCGCTGGGCCTGGCCGTGATCGGCATGTTCGGTCTCTTCCTGTTCCTGACCTACTACCTGCAGATCGTGCTCGACTACAGCCCGGTCCTGACCGGCGTGGCCTTCCTGCCGATGGTGGCGGGCATGATCACCGGCTCCACCCAGATCGGCGCCCGGCTGATGACCCGGGTCCCGGCGCGCTACCTGATGGCGCCCGGCTTCCTGGTCGCCTCGCTCGGCATGCTGATCCTCACCCAGATCGACCTGGACAGCTCCTACCCGGCGCTGATCCTGCCCGGCCTGGTCCTGATGGGCCTCGGCATGGGCACCGCGTTCATGCCGGCGATGAGCCTGGCCACGCACGGCGTCCAGCCGCGTGACGCGGGTGTCGCGTCCGCCATGGTCAACACCTCGCAGCAGGTCGGCGGCGCCATCGGCACCGCGCTGCTGAACACCATCGCGGCCAGCGCCACCACCACCTGGCTGGTGGCCCACGCGGGCGAGGCGACCAACCCGGCGGCCGCGAAGGCGGTGCAGTTCGGGGGCATGGTGCACGGCTTCTCCACCGCGATCTGGTGGTCGTTCGGGATCCTGGTGCTGGCCGCCGCGATCGCCTTCGTCCTGATCAACGCCGGGCGCCCCGACGCCGGCGGCGGTGCGGGCGAGGGTGCGGGCGCCGGTGCGGCGGACGCCAACGATGTTCCGGTGCTGGTGCACTGATCCGGTGCACTGACCTGGTGCACTGACCTCGTGCGCGCACGGTGTGCGTGACGGTGCTGATGCGGCCCGTCCGGTGTCTTCGACGACACCGGGCGGGCCGCTCGCCGTTTCCGGGGCCGCTTCCGGGGCCGGGGACCGGGACCGGGTGCGCCGTTCGGGTGGGATTTCCCGGTGCGTCGGCGGGCGGCCGCACGGTCAACAGGCGCCGCCGGACGCCCTCGTGGCCGACAATGGAGTGGCCCACCCGGCCGGGACGCTTGACCGCGCCCGTGCCAGGCTGTCCCGTGGGCCGTACGGCGAACCGACCGGCTCCACGCGGCCCCCGCCGTCCACGACCACCCGCCCCCACCGGAGAGGGAGGACACCGTGCACGACCGTACCGACCAGCTCGCCGACAGCAGATACCTCCTGCTCACCACCTTCGGCGACGACGGCCGCCAGGTCCGCTCGCAGAGCTGGGTGATCGCCGACGGCACCGCCCTCGGCATCTGGACGCCCGCGCACTCGGGCGCGGCCGAACGGATCCGCCGCCACCCCAAGGTCCTGGTCGGCCCGTGCGACGCGCACGGACGCCCGACGGGACGTCAACTCCCCGCCCGCGCCGCCGTCTGCGACGCCGACGCCACCGCCCAGTACCGCGCGTCGCTGATCAACAAGTACGGCCTGCCGGCGTTCGTCGCGCTGGCCCGCAGCCGGATGCGGCTCGGGCTGGCCGGGACGGTCGGCATCCGGATCACGCTCAACGAGCTGGAGCAGCGGCTGATCGGTCCGGAGTGGCCGGTGCCCACCACGTACTGCCCGAACTGACGCGGCGCACGCGTACGGCGCGCCTGGCGCACCTGGCGCACCTGGCGCTCCCGGCGCTCCCGGGCCGGGCGGACGGGTCACCCGACCGTTCCGCCCAGCCCGGCGCGTCAGGCGGCGCCGTTGTCCGGGGCGCGGGCCAGGTCGCCCGGCTCGCAGGCCTCCCGGCCGGTGCCGACGTGCACCACCTTCACCGCGCGGCCCGGACCGCCCGGCACCACCCGCTGTTCCCGCCCGCAGCGTGGGCAGATCAGCGGGATGCGCGACCGGTGGGCGCCCGGTCCGGCGGCGGGGTGCGACTGCGTCACGACAGCGGGTGGGTCGGGACCGGGCTGACGTCCTGGATCTCGCCGTGGGCCTTGGTGAGCAGCTGCGAGGCGAGGTCGTTGAGCGCCCGCGCGGCCGAGATCTCCTCGCCGACCCGCAGCTGTTCCGGGTCGGACGGGTGACGGGTGCTGGAGCCGTGCGCGCGCACCTCCGATCCGTCGCTCAGCCGCAGCAGGGCGGCGGCGAAGGTCCGCGAGCCCTCCTCGCGGAACTCCATCTCGATGTGCCAACCGACAAGAGTCTGCATGGCGGATCACCTCCGGCGGTCGCTTCTCGTCCGGTCTCGTCCGGCCTCGTCCGTTCTTGCTCGGTCTCATCCGGTCTCGTCCGGTTACGCCTCTTCCTCCTCCAGGGTGCGCCGCACCCCCGATGAACACCAGAGCAGGGCGCCGCGGCGGCCGTCAGGGGCAACTTGAACGCGTTCAATCCCGCGCGTAGAGTCGCCCCCGACATCGACTTGAACACGTTCAAAGGAGCTGGGGCCGGTATGGGACGGGGCACCACCGAACTGGTCGACCTGCTGGTCCTGCTCGGCATGGGCGCGGTCATCCCGCTCGGCCTCGCCCTGATCGACGAGCCCGGCCTGGCCCGGCTGCGCCGACTCTGGCCGCTGGCCGCCGTCCCCGGCGCGCTCTCCCTGTGGCTGCCGCGCGGCGCGCTCGCCACCGGCAGCGCCACCCTGTACGCGCTCGGCACCCTCGCCATCGCCGCCCACGCCCCGCTCCGGCTCGCCCGCACCCGCTCGCTCGCCCCGGCCGAGATCGCCGTGCTCACCGCACTGGCCACCCCCTCGGTGGCCGGGCTCGCGCTGGTCGCGGAACGCTCCGGGCACGAGCTGTTCGGCTTCGACCTCGACATCCTGGCCCTCACCGTCCCGCACTTCCACTACGCCGGGTTCACCGCCGCCCTGGTCGCCGGACTGGTCTGCCGCGCCGTCCCCGACAGCCGCGCCGCCCGGTGGGCCGCGCTCAGCGTGCCCGCCGGAACGCTGCTCGTGCTGGCCGGCTACTTCGTCGACGACTGGGCCGAACTCGCCGGCGCGGCCGTCCTCACCACCGGCATGTGGCTGGTCGGCCTGCTCACCTGGCGCGACCTGCGCACCCGGGGCGGCGCGGATTGTCGGGACCGGACCACGCCCGCGCTGCTCGGCGTCTCGGCCGCCGTCCTCGCCGCCACCATGCTGCTCGCCCTCTGGTGGGCCCTCGGCGAGGCGTCCGGGCTCCCCCACCCCACCCTCGGCTGGATGGCCGCCACCCACGGCGTCGGCAACGCCCTCGGCTTCGCCCTCTGCTCGCTGCTCGCCTGGCGCCGCCTCGCCCCGATCCCCCAGGAGAACCCCCGATGACCGCCGCCACCCCGCCGCTTCCCTCGCACCCCCCTTGCGACTCGTACGACCTCGACTACCCGGAGATCGGCGCCAGCACGGACCTGCGCGCCGCACTGCCCGCCGGGTACAACCACCTCCGCCACCGCGCCCTGCTCGGCCACGGCCGCGCCGCCCTGGACGCCGCCGGTGCCGCCCTGCTCGACTGGCGGATGCACCGGGCCGCCGGCGTCCGGATCACCACCGAAGCCGACCGCGCCGCGCCGGGCGTCGCCGTGCACTGCGCCATCGGCCTCGGCCCGTTCCGGGCAGGCGCCCCGTGCCGGGTGCTGTGGAGCACCGGCGGCGACGGGGCGGGCGACCGCTACGGATTCACCTACGGCACCCGCCCGGGCCACCTCGCAATCGGCGAGGAGACGTTCGTCGTGGAGATGGGCGCCGACAAGGCGGTCTGGTTCACCGTGAACGCCTTCAGCCGCCCCCGCGCCTGGTACGCCCACCTCGCCGGCCCCCTCCTCCCCCTCGCCCAACACCTCTTCGCCCACCTCTGCACCCGCACCCTCACCCGCATCGCCACGGGGGCGTCCCGCCCGAAGCATCACGTCCCCCTGCGAGCATGACGATCGGCGCGAACAAGTCGAACGCCCCAGCCAACACCCACCGACCGGCCTCCCCCACTCCCAACACATCCGCCAAGCGAGCCGACCACCACAGCGGAGTAGGAAGTCGAACCAGCCGACTTCCTACGCGGCCAGAAGCACGACAAGCGCGGCAGCCCGGGCGATCAGACTCCCGACCAGCCCGCAGCACGGCACCCGGCGTAGGAAGTCGGGCCCGCCGACTTCCTGTGCGGCTGGGAACACGGCGAATGCGGCGGCCCAAGGGATCAGGCTCCCGGGCAGCGCGCGGCGCGGCACCCGGCGTAGGAAGTCGGGCCCGCCGACCTCCTACGCGGCCGGGGGCACGACAAGCGCGGCAGCCCGGGGCGATCAGACTCCCGACCAGCGCGCCGCGCGGCCGCCGGAGTAGGAAGTCGGACCCGCCGACTTCCTGTGCGCGGCAATCCGGGCCGCAGAGTCGACACCGTTCAGCCCCGCGCGCTCGCGGCGGGGCCGACAGGCAGGTGCGATGACCACCATCACCTCGGACCCCGCCACGACGGAGTAGGAAGTCGGACCGGCCGACTTCCTATGCAACCGGGAGCACGACAAGCGCGGCGGCCCCTCGCACGATCAGCCCCATGGGCAACGCGCACAGCGGGCAGAGGGCCGCAAAACCAGCACCGATCCGCTCCACCGATTCCCAGTGCGCCAGCGAGCCGGCCACCATCAACCTCTGCACCTCCGCGACGGCGTGGGCAGTCGAGCCGGCCGACTTCCTACGCGGCCGGGGGCTCGACAAGCGCGGCAGCCTGGGGCGATCAGACTCCCGACCAGCCCACGGCACGGCAACCGGAATGGGAAGTCGGATCGGTCGACTTCCTGTGCGCGGCGACCAGGGGCGCAGAGCCGACGCCGATCAGCCTCACGCGCTCAGGCAGGGCCAGCAGGCAGGCGAGATGACCACCAACGCCTCGGACGCCGCCGCGACGGAGTGGGAAGTCGGACCGGCCGACTTCCTGTGCGGCCGGGGGCACGACAAGCGCGGCGGCCCCTCGCACGATCAGCCCCGTGGGCAACGCGCGCAGCGGGCAGAGGGCCGCAAAACCAGCACCGATCCGCTCCACCGACTCCCAGTGCGCCAGCGAGCCGGCCACCATCAACCTCTGCACCTCCGCGACGGCGTGGGCAGTCGAGCCGGCCGACTTCCTACGCGGCCGGGGGCTCGACAAGCGCGGCAGCCTGGGGCGATCAGACTCCCGACCAGCCCACGGCACGGCAACCGGAATGGGAAGTCGGATCGGCCGACTTCCTGTGCGCGGCGACCAGGGGCGCAGAGCCGACGCCGATCAGCCTCACGCGCTCAGGCAGGGCCAGCAGGCAGGCGAGATGACCACCAACGCCTCGGACGCCGCCGCGACGGAGTGGGAAGTCGGACCGGCCGACTTCCTGTGCGGCCGGGGGCACGGCGAGTGCGGCGGCCCGGGGGATCAGGCTCCCGAGCAGCGCGCGGCGCGGCGCCCGGCGTAGGAAGTCGGACCGGCCGACTTCCTACGCAGCCGGGGGAACGGCGAGGGCGGCGGCCCGGGGATCAGGGTCTCGGGCAGTGGGCGGCGCGGCGGCCGGAGTGGGAAGTCGGGCCCGTCGACTTCCTGTGTGGGGGAGGTCAGGACGGGTGGGTGGGGATGGTGATGAGGAGGGTGTCGGTGTCGAGGGTGCGGATCTCGAAGTGGTCGATGGTGGGGGGCGGGTAGGCGGTGCCGCCGGTGGTGTGGAGTGGGGTCGTGGTGTAGCCGGCGGCGGGGACGCTCCAGGTGGTCACCGTCTGGTGCCCTCCGTTGCCGGAGACCGCGACCAGGTCGCAGGTCAGCGGTCCTCGGACGCCGGAGAGTTCGAGGGTGACCCGGCTGCCCCAGGGCGTACCGTCGACGCCGACGACGGCGCGGGCCCCGGTCGTCGGGTCCGTCGCGGTGAACTGCCGGGCGGCCGCGGTGGCGACCACGCCGGGTGAGGAGTCCGCGGTGATCACGGCGGCGGTCACGGCCGGGCCCGCGAACGCCAGCACGGCCGCCGCCGCGACCAGCACCAGCCGCCGGACCCGTCCGCGTCGGCGCCCGGCCCGCACCTCCCCCACCAGCCGGTCGAGCAGCACCGGATCCGGCCGCGGCGCCGGGTCGGCCGGGTCGGCGGTGGCCGCGTACTCCGCCAGCAGCGTTTCGACGGGCCCGAGTTCGGCCAGTTCGGCGGCGCACCGCGGGCAGCCTGCGGCCAGGTGGGCGTCGAAGGCGGCGCGCTCGGCCGGGTCCAGGACGCCGAGGGCATAGGCACCCACGTCGTTGTGCAGAGCGTGCGCCGGATCGGGCTCGGACGTGGTCACGATGTCACTCCCCGTTCCTCCAGCGCGAGCCTGAGCGCACGCAGCGCGTAGTACACCCGCGAGCGCACGGTGCCCGCGGGGATGCCGAGTTCGGCGGCCGCCTCGCCCGCCGTACGGCCCTTGAAGTAGGTCTCCACGATCACCTGCCGGTGCGCCGGGGAGAGCTCCCCCAGCGCGTCCGCGACCGTCATCATCCGCAGCGCCCGGTCGAGTTCGTCCTCGGCCGGCAGCGACTCCAGCGGCGCCGGGTCCACTTCGCGCGGCCGGGCGAGTTCGGCGCGGTGCCCGTCGATGACGATCCGCCGGGCGACCGTGGCCAGCCAGGGCCGCAGCGAGCCGACCGCCGGGTCCAGCCGGTGGATGTTGCGCCAGGCGCGGAGCAGCGTCTCCTGCACGACGTCCTCGGCGCGCTGGCGGTCCCCGGCGACCAGGTGGAGGACGAAGCCGAGCAGCGGCCCGGCGTGCTCGCGGTAGAGCGCGCGCATCAGTTCCTCGTCGGGAACCGGCGCGCCCCGGACGGCCGGGCGGCCGCCACCGGGAGGCTCCTCGGTCACAACGCCATGCTCGCGCACCCGTGGCTCCGGGTCGAGAGCCACCGTGGCCCGGGCTCAGTAGCCGGAGCCGCCGGGGGCGGGGCTGCCGGGGGCGGGACTGCCCGCGGTGGCGGCGGCCCGGTCGCCCGCGGGGGTCACCGCGAACCAGGTGCCGTCCACGCCCTGGCCCTTGGTGTCGCCGGGCTTCTTGTCGGGCGCGAAGCGGTAGAGCGGCCAGCCGGCCAGGGTGAGCTGCTTGCTGCCGTCGGCCCGGGTCACGGTGCCGACCAGCTTGGCGTCGATGCCGCTGACGGTGACCGCCCCGTCCGCCGGGACCGGCGGCCAGATCGCGGCGCAGCCGCCGTTGCAGGTGGCGGTGGGCGGCGTGGCGCTGTCCTGGTCGAAGCGGTAGAGGGTGAACCCGGCGCTGTCGGTGACGATGGCGCCGAGCCGGGCGTCGGTGGCGGTCCGCAGGGTCGCGGTGGTGGCGGGTGCCGCCGGCGAGGCGGGCGAGGCGGGCGACGACGGCGACGGCATGCCCGGGGTCAGCGGCGCGGTGGGCGCCGCGGGCGAAGCGGACGGCGGGGTCGACGAGCCGCCGTATCCGGACGATCCGCAGCCGGCCGCCAGGGCGGCCACGGCCACCCCGGACGCGGCGAGTACCGCGAGACGCCCCCTTCGACTGGTGTTGCGCATGATGACCGCTCCCCGGTCGGGTGTGTGAGCACGTCGGTGCCGGACACCCTCCGGTACGGACGCGGGCTCCCGTCCGTTCACCGGACGGCGCAGAATGTGGGCACGGAAGGTCGGCGCACGGATGTCGGCGCACGGATGTCGGCACCTGGAAGCCGGCGGAATAGCGCGGGGACGGCAGCCGTTGTCGCGGGCACATGACCTTGACCGCCACCACCGGAAGGGCAGGAATCGCGAGATGAGCAGCACGGTCGAGCTGACCAAGGAGAACTTCGACGACATCGTCCCCGGTCAGGAGGGCAAGGACTTCGTCTTCATCGACTTCTGGGCGAGCTGGTGCGGCCCGTGCCGCCAGTTCGCGCCGGTGTTCGAGAAGGCCGCCGAGCGCCACCCGGACCTGGTGTTCGCCAAGGTGGACACCGAGGCGCAGCAGGAGCTGGCCTCGGCCTTCGGCATCCAGTCGATCCCCACGCTGGCGATCATCCGCGAGGGCGTCCTCGTCTTCTCGCAGGCGGGCGCGCTGCCCGAGCCGGTGTTCGAGGATCTGATCGACCAGGCCCGGAAGCTGGACATGGCCGAGGTGAAGCGGAAGGTGGCGGAGGAGCAGGCGAGCGCTCCGCAGGCCTGACGGGTCGCCGCCGTCGGTCCGGTCTGCCGGCCGTCCGGTCTGCCGGCCGGCCGACCGACCCGTGAGCCCCGGAGCGTCCACCGCTCCGGGGCTCCCGCCGTTCTGGCTCAGGTCCCGCTCCACTCGGTGAGGCGGGCGGCCAGGGCGCGGACCTCCTCGCGCAGCTCGGCCGGGCGGCGGACGGTGAACGGCCAGCCGAGGCCGGCCAGCATCACCGCCATCCCGTCCAGCCGTTCGGCCCGGGCCCGGAGCAGGACGCGCCCGTCGTCGGTGGCGGTGACCGTTCCGGCTGTCGGCGGAATGCGGTGGCGGGCCTCGGCGAGCGTGGTCGTCAGCACCACCTCGACCTCGTGCGTCCACGGCACCGAGGCGAGCGACTCCAGCACCCGCTGCACCGGGTCGACGTCCGCCGGCACGTCGAAGCCGGTCCCGCCCGGCCGGACGGCCCGGATCCGGTCCAGCCGGAACGTCCGCTGCTCGCCGCTGCGGTGGTCCAGGCCGGTGGTGTACCAGCGGCCCGAGTGGAAGACCAGCCCGTACGGGTCGAACCCGCGCTCGCTGGGCACGCCCGCGCGGTCCCGGTAGTCGAGCCGGACCTGTCGGCGCCGGCGGACCGCCTCGGCGAGCGCGAGCAGCGCGTCGGCGGCCGGGCTCGGACCGGTGGCGGGCGCGCCGGTCAGCCCGACCGTCTGCTCGACCGCCGCGACCTGCTCGCGCAGCTGCGGCGGCAGCACCCGCCGGATCTTGGCGAGCGCCGACTCGCCCGCCTGCTCGCCCACCGACAGCCCGGACCGCCGTCCGGCGAGCAGCCCGAGCACCACGGACGCGGCCTCGTCCCCGGTGAGCATCAGCGGCGGCAGACGGAACCCGGGCATCAGCCGGTAGCCGCCGTAGCGGCCGCGCTCGGCCTGGACGGGGATGCCGAGTTCGACCAGCCGGGCCGCGTACCGGCGCACGGTGCGGACGTCCACGTCCAGCCGCTCGGCCAGCTCGGGGCCGGTGAGGCCGGGGCGGGCCTGGAGGAGTTCCAGCAGCGCGAGGATGCGGCTGACCGGGTGCTCCAGGGACTCCGGGTGCTCCACGGGCCGTGACCTCGTTTCCGTTCCGTTCCGTCGCGTTCCACGAGCGGATTAATCCGGTCGTGTTCTGTCCGCATTCGATCCTAGGGTCGGGAACGACGGCGGGCAGCCGGGTCGGCAGGCGACCGGGTCCGCCGACGGCTCTGCACCGCAGGGCGCTTCGGCACTGTGTGACTTCCGGAGAGGACCTCCCATCATGAGCACCTTCGTACTCGTCCCCGGTTTCTGGCTCGGCGGCTGGGCCTGGGACGCGGTCGCCGAACCGCTGCGCGCGGCCGGACACACCGTGCACGCGGTGACCCTGCCCGGGCTCGGCGAACGGGCCGGCGAGGCCTCGCCGGAGCTCGGCGCCGAGGCCCAGATCGCCGATCTGGCCGAGCTGCTGGTCCGCGAGGACCTCCGGGAGGTGATCCTGGTCGCGCACAGCGGCGGCACGATCGCCGTGTCCGGCGTCGCCGACCGGGTGCCGGAGCGGATCCGACGGGTGGTCTTCGTCGACTCCGGCCCGCTCACCGACGGCGTCGCGCTGGCCGACCTGTGGGAGCCCGAGTACCGCGCCGCGATGGAGTCCTCGCTGGTCGACGGCTGGCGGCTGCCGCTGCCGGCCTGGGACGTGCTGGCCTCCGGCGGCAGCAGCGTCGACGGGATCGACGAGGCCGGACTCGCCCGCTTCCGCGAGCTGGCGACCGACCAGCCGGCCCGGACGTTCACCGAGCCGGTGCGGCTGACCGACGGCGCGGCGAAGCTGCCGAAGGGCCTGGTGTCGTGCTCCATCCCGCTGGCCCAGGTCCACGCGATGATCGCCGCCGGGCACCCGTACTTCGCCGCCCTCGGCGGCCCGGAGTGGGAACTGCGCGAGGTCCCGACCGGCCACTGGCCGATGTTCTCCCGCCCGGCCGAGACGGCGGCGGTGTTGGCGGAGCTGGCGGAGCTCGCGTAACGGGGGCGGCCGGGCCCGGAGCACGAGCGGCCGGGCCCGAAGATCGCGTCCGGGCGGCCGATCCGTTCGAGCGGGGAGTCAAGGCACCGGAGGTCCCGCGACAACCGCAGATGAACCCGAAGTCGGCCTACATGCGAGGGTGGTCCCCGTGGACGGGACGATCACGGTGGACGGACGGCGGACGGCATGAGCGAGGTCTGGCAGGGGCTGCAGCCCCTGCGCGTGGCACCAGGCTGGCGGATCGACATCAACAGCCTCTACGCCGTGGACCCTTCACCGGAGACCATCGAGTGGTTCTACGGCTCCGCGCTGGTGAGTGGCCACCGGGTGCACGACGGGCTCTGCTTCGACGCGCGCTGGGAGCCGGAGGGCGATCCCGAGGGGGCCTACGGCGTCGACTTCCTCCGGCTCGCCGGATTCGGCCGGAAGGGGCGGAGAACCCGCGAGCCCACCCCTCTCGGCACCTGGACCACCAGGAGCCGGGCCGCGCTCGTGACGGCCCTGGAGGAGTTCATGTTCACCGGGGACCTCCCCGCCGGCCACACCGCTCCGCCACCGCTCTCGATCCATCACGATCGACCACCTGACTCCGGCTCGTCAGGGTGATCCTCCGCGAGCTGTTCGAGCCGAAGGACGCCGCCGGGGCCGACGGGGTATTCCTGCTGCACGGGGCGCCGGGGGCGCGGCGTGCGGGGGTGGTGGGAGTTGTGTGGGGTGGGGGTTCGTCCGCGTGTTCGGCTGCGGGGGGTGGGTGGGGCGGCGGAGGATGGGCTCGGTGCCGTGGCGCCCCACCTGCACCGACGCGTTCGACCGAGATCACGGAGGACCCCGCATGACCACCCCCCACTCCACCGCCCCCGAGGAGTACGACGTCATCGTGGTCGGAGCCGGGCCGACCGGTGAGAACGTCGCCGACCGGACCGCCGCCGCCGGGCTGCGCACGGTGATCGTGGAGGGCGAACTGGTCGGCGGCGAGTGCTCGTACTGGGCCTGCATGCCGAGCAAGGCGCTGCTGCGCCCGGTGGCCGCGCTGGCCGACGCCCGCGCGGTGGCCGGTTCGCGGGAGGCGGTCGGCGGGGCGCTGGACGCGGCCGCGGTGCTGGCGCGGCGGGACTCGTTCGCCTCGCACTGGCGGGACGACGGCCAGGTGAAGTGGCTCCGGGACACCGGGATCGACCTGGTCCGCGGCCACGGCCGGCTGGCCGGTGAGCGGCTGGTCAGCGTCGAGCAGGAGGACGGCAGCGAGCGGCTGCTCCGGGCCCGGCACGCCGTCGCGGTCTGCACCGGCAGCCGGCCGGTGCTGCCGAAGGACGTGACCGGGCTGGCCGAGGCGCGGCCGTGGACCAACCGGGAGGCGACCGGCGCGCAGGCCGTGCCCGGGCGGCTGGCGGTGGTCGGCGGCGGCGTGGTCGGCGTGGAACTGGCCACCGCCTGGCGGGCGCTCGGTTCGGAGGTCGTGCTGCTGGTGCGCGGCAGCGGGCTGCTGCCGCGGATGGAGCCGTTCGCGGGCGAGCTGGTCGCGGACGGTCTGCGGGCGGCCGGGGTGGACCTCCGGTTCGGGACCGAGGTGACGGCGCTGGAGCGGCGGGCGGCAGCGGAGGAGGACGGCGCGGACGGCTCCGAGGTCACGCTGACGCTGGCCGACGGCGCGCGGCTGACCGTCGACGAGGTGCTGTACGCCACCGGCCGGGCCCCGCGCACCGCGGACGTCGGCCTGGAACAGGTCGGCCTGCACCCCGGTGACTGGCTCGACGTGGACGACAGCTGCGCCGTGCTCGGCGTCGACGGCGAGTGGCTGTACGCGGCCGGCGACGTCAACCACCGGGCGCTGCTCACCCACCAGGGTAAGTACCAGGCGCGGATCACCGGCGCGGTGATCGTCGCGCGCGCCCAGGGGCGTCCGCTGGACACCGCACGCTGGGGCGCGCACGCCGCGTCGGCCGACAGCGCCGGTGCGCCGCAGGTCGTGTTCACGCAACCGGAGGTCGCCAGCGTCGGCCTGACCCTGGACGCCGCCGAGCGGGCCGGGCTGCGGGTCAAGTCGATCGACCACGACCTCGGCGCGGTCGCCGGCGCCTCGCTCTACGGGGACGACTACCGCGGCCGGGCCCGGGTCGTCTTCGACCTGGACCGGGAGGTGCTGGTGGGGGCGACGTTCGTCGGGCCGGGCGTCTCCGAACTGCTGCACTCGGCGACGATCGCGGTGGTCGGCGAGGTGCCGATCGACCGGCTCTGGCACGCGGTGCCCGCCTATCCGACGATCAGCGAGGTGTGGCTGCGGCTGCTGGAGGGCTGCCGGGGCTGAGCACGGCGGAGCGGGGCCTGTGACGGCGGGGCCCGGCGCGGCGAGATGTGGGAGCCGCCGAGCGGCGGGACACTGGCTGGCGGGGGTCGTTTCGCCGACCGGGTGGTGTGTGGCTATGACCGAGGTGCTGTTGGCCGTCGGAACCGAGAAGGGGCTCTTTCTCGGACGCAGTGGTGACCGGCTGAACTGGGAGTTCAGCAGGCCGCACTTCCGGATGAACGCGATCTACTCCGTCGCGATCGACCGCCGCAGCCGCCGCGACGGTCACAACGGCCGGGTCCGCCTGCTGGTGGGCGCCGACAGCAGCCACTGGGGCCCGTCGGTCTGGCGCTCCGACGACCTCGGCGGGAGCTGGTACGAGCCGCCCACCCCGGCGATCCGCTTCCCCGAGCACACCGGGGCCTCGCTCACCCGGGTCTGGCAGCTCCAGCCGGCCGGGCCCGAGGCCCCCGGTGTGGTCTACGCGGGCACCGAGCCCGCCGCGCTGTTCCGCTCCGAGGACGGCGGCGAGTCCTTCCGCCTGGTCGAGTCGCTCTGGAACCACCCGCAGCGCGCCGAGTGGGGCGCTGGCTACGGCGGCCAGGGCCTGCACACGATCCTGGTCGACCCGCGCGACCCGGAGCGCCTGCTGGTCGCCGTCTCCAGCGGCGGCGTCTACCGCAGCAAGGACGGCGGCGGCAGCTGGGAGCCGTCCAACGCCGGTCTGCGCGCCGAGTTCCTGCCGGAGGAGAACCAGTACCCCGAGTTCGGCCAGTGCGTGCACAAGATCGCCCCGGACGCCGTCAACCCCGACCGCCTCTACCTGCAGAACCACGGCGGCGTCTACCGCAGCGACGACGCGGGCACGAGCTGGCGGTCCATCGCGGACGGCCTGCCCGCGAACTTCGGCTTCGCCATCACCGCCCACCCGCGCCGCGCCGACACCGCGTACGTCTTCCCGCTCGGCGGCGCCGACGACCGGATCCCGCCGGGCCGCCGCTGCCGGGTGTTCCGGACGACCGACGCCGGCGACAGCTGGCAGGCGCTCGCCGAGGGCCTGCCGGGCGAGGACCACTACGGCATCGTGCTGCGCGACGCGCTGCGCACCGACGACGCCGACCCGGCCGGCGTCTACTTCGGCAACCGGACCGGCGACGTCTACGCGAGCCACGACGCGGGCGAGAACTGGTCGCTGCTGGTCTCCCACCTGCCGGACGTCCTCTGCGTCCGGGCCGCCGTGGTGGCGGACTGACGGCCGACGGTTGACGGCCGACGGTTGACGGCCGACGGAGCCGCGCCCGGCGGCGCGGACCTCGGCGCTCAGGTGTCGTACAGCCCGTCCCAGGGGGCGTGGAAGCCGAGGCGGTCGGGGTAGAGCTCGACCCAGTCGTCCTCCTCCGCGTCCTCGCCGTGCCGCTCGACGACCAGGCCGAAGCGGCAGCCGTCGACGTGCACGGCGAAGGGCGCGACGGCGATGTCGCCGAACTCCCGCTCCGGCAGGGCGTCCAGCCACCCCGTCAGCAAGGCCGAAGCCGCCCCGTCCCCGTCCTCGTCCGCCACCGCCTCGATCCGGGAGCCGAGGTGCCGACCGTCCGCCGTGAAGCGGTGCAGCACGGCGAAGCAGCGCTCGTCCCCCGCTCCCCACGCGCTCCCCTCCGGGGCGGCGTAGGCGACGGACGCGAAGAACTGGCCGCCCCGGTAGCGGCCGATGGTGTCGGTGCGGTAGCCGGGCTCGTGGGCGATGGGGATGACCTCGGGGACGCTCATGGCCGGAAGGCTAGACCGCCGCACCGACAACGCGGGGACGACGCGGGGACGACGCGGGCCGGCGCCTCAGCGCAGGGTGCGGAAGAAGGCCCGGATGTCCGCGACCAGCGGCTCCGGGGCCTGGAGCGAGGCGAAGTGGCCGCCGGTGTCGTACTCGGTCCAGCGGGTGACATTGTT
Organism: Kitasatospora sp. NPDC093806; assembly: GCF_040683335.1. Taxonomy (NCBI): domain Bacteria; kingdom Bacillati; phylum Actinomycetota; class Actinomycetes; order Kitasatosporales; family Streptomycetaceae; genus Kitasatospora; species Kitasatospora sp. NPDC093806. Next base: position 33,646 of record NZ_JBFBDO010000050.1, on the reverse strand, counting down.
CGACAGCTCCGCCAGGGTGCGGATCGCCCGGTCGCCGAGGAACTTCGCCACCGCCGTCGGCACGCCCGAGGGGGCCGGACGTCCCCAGCCGTCGGCCGCGATCTCCCGGTAGAGGCGGGCAGCCGAGCCGGCGGTGCCGGTGACCCAGAGCGCGGTGACGTCGGTCAGCACCGCGTCCCGGGAGGGCAGGGCCTGGCGGGTGGCGGTCGGATCGTGGTCGACGAACCACTCCAGGTTCCAGGCCAGTTGGCCCACCGGTGAGTCGTTGAGCGCGTAGGCCACGGTCTGCGGACGGGTGCCCATCTGGGTGGCGTAGCCGGAATGCGCGTACCACCACGCCTGGTTGGCCTCGGCCTGGGCGCGCTCGGCGGCGGAGAGCAGCTCGCGTTCCGCCGGGTCGAGCGGCGCGGAGGCGTTCGGCGGCGCGTTCAGGTGGACGCCGATGACCCGGTCCGGTGCCACCCGGCCGAGTTCGGGCGAGACGATGGCGCCGAAGTCGCCGCCCTGCGCGCCGTACCGCCGGTAGCCGAGCCGGCGCATCAGTTCGGCCCAGGCCTCGGCGATCCGCCGGGTGCCCCAGCCCGGCGCGGTGGTCGGGCCGGAGTAGGCGAAGCCGGGCAGCGAGGGCGCGACGACGTGGAACGCGTCGGCCCGGTCCCCGCCGTGCGCCCGGGGGTCGGTGAGCGGGCCGATGACGTCGGTGAAGTCGTGCACGGTGCTCGGCCAGCCGTGGGTGAGGAGCAGCGGGGTGGCGTCCGGCTCGGGTGAACGGACGTGCAGGAAGTGGACGTTCTGCCCGTCGACGGTGGTGGTGAACTGGGGCAGCTCATTGAGCTCCGCCTCGTGCGCCCGCCAGTCGTAGCCGTCCGCCCAGTACGCGGCCAGCTCGCGCAGGTAGGGCGAGGCGACCCCGTACGACCAGCCGGCGCCCGGCAGTTCGTCGGGCCAGCGGGTGCGGGCGATGCGCAGGCGCAGCTCGTCGAGTTCGGCCTGCGGGACGGCGAGGTGGAAGGGACGGACCGCGGTGTCCTGGTCGGTGCTCATGGGGCGACGGTAGGGGGTGTGTAGGTCAGCCCGTGTCCCAGTCGTGGCCCCCCGTCCGGGTGCCGGCGCCATCCGCTTGCCGCGCCCGGATCGCTCACGGAGTATGGCGGGCGACAGGACGTGCCGGCTCCCGCGGATCGGACGAACAGCGTGACCGAGAAGGAAACTGACTGGCAGTACGGATACGGCCCGGGCGGCGCTCCCGTCGTGCGGTACCTGCTCGGGGAACGCGAGGGGCGCCCGTGGGCCGACCTGTTGGAGGTGATCGACCCCGACGCCGACCCGGCCGAACTGGCGGACCGCGTCCAGGCCGACATGGCGGGTTGGGTGGTCTCCGGCCCCGTCGCGCTCGGCGAGGAACTGCTGCGGCGCGGGGCGACCACCCTGCGGCACGGCCACACCATGCGCCTCGACCTGGCCGACGCGCCGCCCGCCGAGGGCTGGACGTCCTGGGCGCGGACCCCGCTCCGGGACGGGCTCCGGCTCGTGCCGTGCGACCGGCCGCCCGAGGAGCTGGCCCCGGCGTCGACCGCCGCCTTCGGCCCCGGCCACCCCGATCACCGCCCCGAGGAGGGCACGGACGAGTCGGCCGCGGTGCGGCGGCTCGACGAGCTGCTCTCGGGGCAGGTCATCGGCACGGTGCTGCCGTCCAGCGCGCTGATCGTGGACGCGACGGACCGGGTGGTGGCCGGCGCCGTCCTGACCGACTGGGACGGGCTGCCGTGGATCGCCCATGTGTTCCGCGCCCCGGGGCTCGGCTACCCGGGCCTCGGCCGGGACCTGCTGCGCCGCGCCATCGCCGACGTCGCGGCCGGGGGCGCCACCGAGATCGGCCTGGCCGTGACCGAGGGCAACCGGGCCCAACGGCTCTACGAGGAGATGGGTTTCACGGTGACCCGCACATCGCTGACGGTCATCGTCCCCTGAGTCGCGCGCGCTCCCCGCTCGCGCCCCCCGGTCACGCCCCACCGGTCGTGCCCGAGGTCGGTTCCCGGAGCCGGCCTCAGGGGCGGGCCAGCTCCAGGACGGCTATCCCGGCCAGGACGGTCGCGCTCGCCGCCATCCGCAGCCGCCCCAGCCGCTCGCGGAAGACCACGGTGGCGATCAGCGCCGCGATCACGATGCTGGTCTCGCGCAGCGCCGCGATGGTCGCGAGGCTCCCCCGGGACTGCGCCCAGACCACCAGCCCGTAGGCGGTCAGCGAGAGCACCCCGCCGAGCAGCCCGAACGGGACCGCCGCACCGGCCCCGACCAGCAGGCTCCGCCCCCGGCGCGCCCAGGCGATCAGCGCCAGGGCGGGCCCCTGGAGCAGGAACAGCCACGCGACGTAGCCGCCGACCGTCCCCGCGTGCCGGACGCCGCCGCCGTCCAGCACCGTGTACGCGGCGATCATCACGCCGGTGCCGGCGGCCGCCCCGAGCGCGGGCAGCTGCGCCCGCCCGGGTATCCCCTGGGCGAGGGCCAGCCCGATCAGTCCGCAGCAGATGACGGCCACCCCGAGCACCTCGCCGCCGCCGAGCGCCTCCCCGAGGACGGTCACCGACAGCACCGCCACCAGCAGCGGCGCCGAGCCGCGCGCGATCGGGTACATCTGCCCGAAGTCGCCCAGCTGGTAGGCGCGCAGCAGCAGGACCTGGGACGTCACCTGCATCACCACGGAGGCGATCAGGTACGGCCAGGCCGCGGCGGCCGGGATCGGGTTGAGCGCCACCAGCACCACCGCGCACGCGGTGTACGCGAGGTTGATCAGGGCGAAGCCGACCAGCTTGTCCTTGATCCGGTGGGCCAGCCCGTTCCAGACCGCGTGCAGCACGGCGGCGGCCAGGACGACGACGGGGACGGTGACGGACATGCGGGACTCCCCTCCCACGAGACGGACTCGGAACGCCTCGGAACGGATTTCCACGATACCCTGGAACCATGGAAGAGCGTTCCGAATTTTCTCCGCTGGAGTCACAGCTGGCCGCACACATCCGCGCGCACCTGGGCGAGCTGCGCGGCACCGAGGCGCGGGTCGCCCAGGTGGTGCTCACCCGCGGCGCGGACCTGGTGGACCTCAGCGTGAGCGACGTCGCCGCGCTGGCCGGGACGGCGCCGTCCTCGGTGGTCCGCGCCTGCCAGCGGCTCGGCTTCCGCGGCTACCAGGAGCTGAAGATCGCCGCCGTCCGGCAGGCCCCTGCGCCCGCGCCGGACCCGGCCGACACCCGGGACCCGGCCGCCCGCGCGCTCACCGACACCGTCCGCGCGGCCCGCGAGGCGCTCGACGGGATCGCCACCACGCTGACCGCCGAGGACCTGCGGGCGGCGGCCGAGGCGCTGAACGCGGCCGACCACGTCCTGGTGGTCGGGGCCGGACTGTCCGGCGCGGTGGTCCTGGACGCCGCCTACCGGCTGCGCGCCCTCGGCATCCGCGCCGACTCCCCCGCCGACCCGCTCACCGCGCAGCTGGCCGCCGCCCAGCTGCCGCCCACCGCCGCCTGCCTGGCCGTCAGCCACACCGGCTCGACCCGGACGGTGGTGGACGCCGCCCGGCACGCCCGCGCCAACGGCGCCGCCGTGGTCGCGCTCACCGGCTACGCCCGCTCCCCGCTCACCGAGACCGCGAGCCACACCCTGGTCGCCGGCGGCCAGGACCTCGTCTTCGGCCTGGAGACCACCGCCAGCCGGATCGCCCACCTGACGGTGCTGGACGCGCTGACGCTCACCCTGCTCACCCTGCGCGGCGAGCCCGCCGAACACGCCCTGCGCCTCTCGGCGGACGTCACCGCCGACCACGCCTACTGAGCGGCCCGGGCCGGATCCCGTTCCGGGTGACGTCTGGCGGCGGCGGTGGGCCCGGTAGCGGCGGTCGGTCGGACGCCGGACCCGATCGCGGCGCCGCCGGCCAGGGAGCGTCCTCCGGACCAGGTCGGACGCGGCCGCGCCGCCCGGGCACACGCATCGCCGGGCGGTGGGATGGGGGCGGCTCCCGACCGGAGGCCGACGCCCCGGGCGGGCCCGGGCCCGGGCCCGGGCCCGGCCGGGTTCATCAGGGTGGGGCGTCGCGGGTTCTCCGGCGCGTGGGGCGCCGCAGGGCGTACGTTCGCGTCCATGCGCATTGTCATCGCCGGTGGTCATGGTCAGATCGCGTTGCGGCTGGAGCGCCTGCTCGCCGCACGCGGGGACGAGGTGGCGGGGCTCATCCGCGCGCCGGAACAGGCGGGTGACCTGCTGGCGGCGGGTGCCGAGCCCATCGTGTGCGACCTGGAGTCGGCCGCGGTCGGGGACCTCGCCCGGCACCTGGAGGGTGCGGACGCGGCCGTGTTCGCCGCCGGGGCGGGGCCGGGCAGCGGGGCGGGCCGCAAGGACACCGTCGACCGCGCGGCCTGCGCCCTGTTCGCGGACGCGGCCGAGGCCGCCGGGGTGCGCCGCTTCCTGGTGGTGTCCGCCATGGGCGCGGACCGCGAGCCCCCGGCGGGCACCGACCCGGTCTTCGCCGCCTACCTGCGGGCCAAGGGCGCGGCGGACGCCGACGTCCGGGCCCGGCCCGGACTCGACTGGACCGTCCTGCGGCCCGGGCAGCTGACCGACGAGCCGGGCACCGGTCTGGTGACGGTGGCCGAGTCCACCGGGCGCGGCCGGGTCACCCGGGACGACGTGGCGGCGGTGCTCGCCGCCCTGCTCGACGAGCCGGGGACCGCCGGCCGGACGCTGGAGCTGATCGGCGGGGACGTCCCGGTGGCGACGGCGGTCGGGGCGGCCGCCGGCTGAAGACTGAACCCGCGCGGCCCGCCGGAGACGACCGAAAGGGGTCCGGCGGGCCGCCGCGACGGCCCGGCCCGTCCAGCGGGTGAAATCGTCGGGAGGCCGGTCAGCGGCGGTGTGTAGGCTCGCTGGCATGGCAAGGGTGACGCGGGACGACGTGGCGAGGGTGGCGGGGACGTCTACCGCGGTCGTGAGTTATGTGATCAACGACGGGCCGCGCCCGGTGGCCGCCGCGACGCGCGCGCGGGTGCTGGCCGCCGTCGAGGAGTTGGGGTACCGGCCGAACCGGGTCGCCCAGGCGATGGCCCGGCGCCGCACCGACCTGATCGGCATGGTCGTCCCCGACGCCCGGCAGCCGTTCTTCGCCGAGCTCGCGCACACCGTGGAGCGGGCGGCCGCGGAGCGCGGGCGCCTGCTGCTGATCGGCAACTCCGACTACGCCAACGAACGCGAGGCCCACTACATCCGCGCCTTCCTCGGCATGCAGGTGGACGGTCTGATCCTGGTCACCCAGGACCCGTCCGCGCCCGGGGTCACCGGCGTCGACTCCCCCGACGGGACGCCGGTCGTGCTGCTGCACCACCGCGCCGAGACCGAGCAGGGGGTCGCGGTCGTCGCGGACGACGAGGGCGGGGCCCGGGAGGTCGTGCGCCACCTGCTCGGCCACGGGCACGCCACGGTGCACTGCTTCGGCGGCACCTTCGCGCTCAGCCCGAGCGACCCGGTGACCGTCCGGACCGCCGGCTGGGCCGCCGCCCTGACCGAGGCGGGCCTGTCCACCAAGGGCCGGCTGACCGCGGCGCCGTTCGACCGCGTGCGGGCGCACCGGGAGGCGCTCGTGCTGCTGGCGCGCGCCGACCGGCCGTCCGCCGTCTTCTGCGCGACCGACGACCAGGCGATCGGCCTGCTGCGGGCCGCCGACGACCTGGGCATCCGGGTGCCGGAGGACCTCGCGGTGGTCGGGTTCGACGACATCGCGGAGGCGGTGATCGCCGGCCCGCCGCTGACCAGCGTGGCGACCGCGCAGGAGGAGATGGCGCACGCCGCCGTCGACCTGGTGCTCGGCGAGCGGGCGGACGGGGAGCCAGCGTCGGCCGGCGGGGCCCGGATGTTCCCGGCCCGCCTGGTGGTCCGCCGCTCCTGCGGCTGCTCGGCGGCCTGAACCCTCGAAAACGCGCGCCGGGCCCGCACCGTACTCGGTGCGGGCCCGGCGCGCGTAAAGGCTCAGGCCGTGGCAGCCGCCCGGCGGTAGGTGCACACGTGCACACCGGTGCCGCTGGTGACGGTGGAGACCAGCTCCAGGGTGCGCATCGCGCCCTCCGCCGGGAAGATCGTCTTACCGCCACCGAGCAGCACCGGCATGATCATCAGCCGGAGCTCGTCGACCAGGTCCTCGCTCAGCAGGCTGCGCACCAGGGTCGGGCTGCCCATGACCAGCAGGTCGCCGCCCTCGGCCGCGCGCAGCTCCTTGAGGCCGGCCGCGACGTCGGCACCGGTGAGCCGGGTGGTGTTCGCCCAGCCGAGCTCCGCGTCGTCCAGGGTGTCCGAGACGACGTACTTGCGGATCGCGTTCATCCGGTCGGCGAACGGGTCGCCGGCCCGGGCGGGCCAGGCGGCGGCCATGGTCTGCCAGGTGCGGCGGCCGAAGAGCAGCGCGTCGGCCTTGGAGAGCGCGTCGTCGAAGGCCGCGCCCACCGTCTCCGGCTCGAAGAACGGGCCCGTCCAGCCGCCGTGCGCAAAGCCTCCGTCGGTGTCCTCCTTGGGGCCGCCCGGGGCCTGCACCACGCCGTCCAGGCTGATGAACTCGCTGATCACGATGCGCATGGGGCTCTCGTTTCCTCGTTCCGGGTGGTGTTCCCGCGGGGTTGCCGACGTTTACGTGAATGAAGACTGCCGTGCCGCGCGGAACTCATCGCCGCGACGCGGCCTGCTTCGCGTGATCCACGTCACACCCCATGCGCCGGCCCCGGGTCAGACCCCGGCGCGGGTGAGCCGGCGGAAGACGACGAACAGGATCAGGGCGGTGAGCGCGAGCAGCAGGCCCGCCTCGACGAGCTGGATGGGCACCAGGTGCGAGACCGGGTGGAATCGGCCCCAGGACAGCACCGCCTCGGAGCAGTCCGCCGCCGACGACGTGCACGCGTCCTCGGTCAGCCGGGTGCCGTCCGCGAGCACCACCCCGCGCTCCACCAGCCAGGCGTTGGCGGGCTGCATGAAGCCGCCCATCATGCGGTCGTACGGCAGTTCCTGCTCGACCATCGGATAGAAGTACGGGCGGAGCGCGAACACCACCGCGTGCGCGACCGCCACCAGCACGCCGCTCACCAGCACGGCGGCGACCGTCCGCCGCAGCAACTGTCCGACCAGCACCCCGAGCGCGACCGCGAACAGCGACCAGACGACCGGGATCGGGCCCAGCACCGAGTAGGTGAAGCCCTGGAACGGCGGGTCGAAGACCACCGGCCCGTGGATGATGTCGGCCCACCACACCCAGCTGGTCAGGACGGCCAGCACGCCGGTCGACACCAGGACCACCGCGCCGGGGACGGCGAGCCGGGCGGCCAGCCAACGGCGCGGGGTGACGGACTGCGCCAGGACCATCCGGACGGTGCCGCGCTCGTACTCCTGGGCGAGCAGCGGCCCGCCGAGGAACATCCCGAGCAGCACGGGGACGGCGGTCACGGCCGGCTGCACGATGTCCGTGAAGGCCCGGCCCAGCATCTCGACCCGGCCGACCCGCACCCAGCAGCCGGTGTCCGACCAGCGGCCGGCCGGGTAGCAGTTGCTCTGGCGCACGCGCTCGACCAGCTCCTGGTGCAGGAAGTGGAACGCGACCAGGGCGACGACGGCCAGGAGCAGCAGGATCCCCACCGTCCGCGCGGTCACCCGGGTCTGCCGCCAGGTCAGCCACCAGACGCCGCGGATCCGGCGGGCGGGCGGGGCCGCGGCGGCCGGACGGTCGGCGGCGGCCGGGGCGGCCGGGCTGGTCAGCGTACTGGCGCTCATGCGGCGGCCTCGCGGTCGAAGGGGGCGGTCGGGGCGGGCGGGGTGCCCGGCGGGGTGCGGAGGTAGGCCAGCAGCAGCTCCTCCAGGCTCGGGCGGCTCAGCTCCCACGGGCCGTCCACCGGCTCCCCGGTGCGCAGCAGCGCGGTCACCTGGCGGCCCCGGACCCGCCGCTCCACCGCGAGGCCGTCGGGGAGCTCGGCGCCGGCGGCCATGCCGGTCAGCAGCTGGTGGCCGTCCAGGATCTCCTCCAGGTCGCCGGCCAGCCGGATCCGCCCCGCCTGCACCAGCAGCAAGTGGTCGATGACGCCGTCGAGTTCGGGCAGGATGTGCGAGGAGACCAGGATGGTGGTGCCGCGCTCGGCGGCCTCGGCCATCAGCAGGCCCATCAGGTCGTGGCGGGCGAGCGGGTCGAGGTCGGCCATCGGCTCGTCGAGGAGGAGCAGGTCGGCGCGCTTGCCGAGGGCGAGCGCGAGGGCCACCCGGGTGCGCTGGCCGCCGGAGAGCGCGCCGATCCGTGACCGCGGGTGCAACTCGCCCAGCTCGACGACCCGGTGGGCCGCCTCCTCGTCCCAGTGCGGGTTGAGCTCGCGTCCGATGCGGAGCGTCTCGGCCACCGTGAACGACGGGTAGAGCGGCTTCTCCTGGGTCAGGTAGGCGACCCGGGCCCGCAGCTCCGGCGTGTCCGAGGTCTCACCGAACACCCGCAACTCCCCCTCGGTGGGGGCGATCAGGCGGGCGGCCAGGGTGAGCAGGGTGCTCTTGCCGGCCCCGTTGGCGCCGACCACGCCGCAGATCCGGCCGGCCGGGACGGCGAAGTCGCAGTCGCGCAGCGCCCAGGAGTCACCCCGGTAGCGCTTCCCCAGGCCCACGGCCTCGACCGCCGGCCGGCCGTCCCCCCGTTCCGGGGCGTCCTGGGTGGATATCGCGTGCGTCGGTGCTGTCGAGTCCGTCATGCGGTCCCCCCGCCCTCTCTGTTCGACTCGGCCGGATCCGCCGGCCCGGTTGACGTGTTCGGCGCCGCCGGGGCGCCGGGGACCCCGGTCTCGAAGCGCTGCTCCAGTACCGAGGCCATCAGCGCGGCGATGTCCTCGCGGTCGAGCCCCGCCGCGCGGGCCTCGTCGACCCACCCCACCAGCCCCGCGCGCAGCGGCCCGTCGGCGGCCGCCTCCGGCCGGGCCAGGGATCTTCGGACGAAGGTGCCGAGCCCCGGCCGGGGCTCGACCAGCCCTTCGCGTTCCAGCTCCCGGTAGGCCTTGAGCACGGTGTTGGGGTTGATCGCGGTCTGTTCGACCACTTCCCGCGCGGTCGGCAGCTTGTCCCCGGGCTGCAGCACGCCGAGGCGCAGGGCCTGCTTGGTCTGCTGCACGATCTGCTGGTAGGTGGAGACGCCGCTGCGCCGCTCGATGCGGTATTCGATCACACCCGCATCACCCTTTCACTAGTTTATTAGTGGAATCGTGGCGGACCACGGCGCGGCGGTCAAGTCGAACAGGGGGGTCTGCTGCCGCGCGGCTTACGGGCGGCCGTGCGGCTTACGGGCGGCTGCGCGGCCTACGGGCGGCGGAGCAGGCGCAGGTCGCCGTCGTCCACGACCGTCCCGTAGCCGAGTTGCCGGTACCGGTCGAGCATCCGGACCGTGTCGGCGATCGCGCACGGCGCGTGCACGCTCGGGTCGGCCAGGTCGACGGCCACCCACTGCGGCCCGTAGGGCACCCCGTCGTCCAGTGGCTGCGGGGCCGACTCCCGGCAGACCAGGCCGACCGTGGTCCGCCCGGCCAGCTGCGCGGCCAGCCGGTTGGAGGCGGCGACGGTGTCGCCGTCGGGTATCCGGGCGAGCATGTCCCGGGTCCGGACGAGCCGGGGCGAGCTGTCCCAGGCGCCCGGGGTGACGGCCTCCCGCAGCGGATAGACGGGGAGCGTCACCACGGCCACCAGGCCGGCCACCACCAGCGCCCGCCGGGCCCGGCGGGTGGCCCTGACACCCGGCATCTCCGCCGGACGGAACGCGCCCGTCCGGTCGAGGGCGTCCACCAGGGCCGCCAGCAGCAGCAGCATCAGCACCGCGCTGTAGTGGTACGTCACACCCCAGTAGTGCGGGTTGTCGGCGAGCAGCCGCCAGCCGAGGGTCGGCAGGCAGAGCAGCGCCAGCGGCGACCGCAGCCCCAGGAACCCGGCGGTCGCGGCGGCCAGCCCGAGCAGCAGCCACTTGAGCGGCGGCCAGCCGAGCCGGGTCACCGCCGACCACGGCGCGCCCGCCGCGTCCCCGGTGCCCAGCTGCCCCCAGTAGTCGAAACCGCCCTGCGGGTTGAACATCGGCAGCAGCACCAGCATGGTCAGCGCCGTGGCGGCGACGCCGAACACCGCCGTCCCGAAGCCCAGCGCCCGCGCCCCGCTGCCGCGCGGCGCCCGCCGGAAGACCAGCACGCCGAGGACGGCCACGGTCAGCCCGAGGTCCTCCTTCACCAGCACCAGCGGCGCCGCCGACAGCACCGCCGCGACCGGTCGCCCCCGCCCCAGCGCCGTGGCGGCGAAGGCCAGCAGCGGCACCGCGAACGCGATCTCGTGGAAGTCGTCGGCGGCCGCCTCGACGATCCCCCACGACACCCCGGTCAGCGCGCCGACGGCGGCGCCGAGCCGCCACCCGCCCACCTCGGACGCCCACCGGGTGAGCGGCACGACGGCCAGCGCCATCAGCACCGCCTGCGCGAGCAGCAGCGTGACGGCGCTCGGGAAGACCCGGTACAGCGGGGCGAGGGTGGCGAGCAGCGGGTGGAAGTGGTCGCCGAGCAGGTGGTAGCCGGGCCCCTTGAGCAGGACGACGGGCGCCTCGCCGTGCGCGTAGGCGCGCACCGCCTGCTCGAAGATGCCCAGGTCGTAGGCCTGGGTCAGGATCCGGCGGTGGCGGTTGACGGCGACGCAGCCGTAGAGCACGGCGAACAGGCCGGCCAGCCCCCAGGGCAGCACCCGGGGCAGCACCCGGGCCGGCACCCCCGGTCGGCGGAGACGGAGCAGGAACGGACGCATCGGTGAAGTACCCTTCCACTAATGAATTAGTGGAAGGGTGGTGGAGCTCCCGAACGTCCGTCAACCCCGGTCCGGCAGCGCCGATCGGGCCTCTGACCTGCCCTGATGCAGCTCCCTCAGGAGGAGTCGCGGGCGGAGGCTCTCAGAGGTTGAGGTGCGCGAGGACCGCCAGCACCCGCCGGTTGTCGTCACCCGACTGCGCGAGCCCCAGCTTCCCGAAGATGTTGTTGGTGTGCTTGCTCACCGACTTCTCGGTGATGCACAGCTGCCGCGCCACCGCCGCGTTGCTGCGCCCCTCCGCCATCAGCCCGAGCACCTCGCGCTCCCGGGCGGTCAGCGAGCGCATCGACTCCCGGGCCGAATTGCGGTGCAGCAGCTGGGAGATGACCGAGGTGTCCATCACCGTGCCGCCGTCCGCCACCTGCCGGACCGCGTCGACGAACTCGCTGACCTCGAAGACCCGGTCCTTGAGCAGGTAGCCGATGCCGCCCCGGTGGTCGGTGAGCAGCTCGCGGGCGTACAGGTGCTCCACGTGCTGGGACAGCACCAGCACGGGCAGGTCGGGCAGTTCGCGGCGGGCCCGGGTGACGGCGTGCAGGCCCTCGTCGGTGAAGGTCGGCGGCAGCCGCACGTCGACGACCGCGACGTCCGGGCGGTGGTCCAGCAGGGCCGTCAGCAGGCTCGGGCCGTCCTCCACGGCCGCGACCACGTCGAACTCGTTGAGGGTGAGCAGCTGGGTGATCCCCTCGCGCAGCAGCGCCAGGTCCTCGGCGATCACAACACGCATGGCAACTCCATCGTCACTGTGGTGGGCCCGCCCACCGGACTGTCCAGGTCGAGCGTCCCGTCGAACGGGGCGAGCCGCCGGCGCAGCCCGTGCAGCCCGCCGCCCTCGCGTTCGGCCGCGCCCCCGCCCCCGTCGTCGCCGACGGCCAGCCGCAGCCGCCCGTCGGCGTAGCCGAGCCGGACCCAGGCGCAGCTGGCGGCGCTGTGCTTGGCCACGTTGGCGAGCGCCTCGGCGACCGCGAAATAGCCCGCCGACTCGACCGGCGGCTCCGGCCGGCCGGGCAGGTCGATGTCGACCTCGACCGGGATCGGCAGGTCCAGGGCCAGCGCGCGGACGGCGCCGTCGAGGCCCCGCTCGGCGAGCACCGGCGGGTGGATGCCCCGGACCAGGTCCCGCAGGTCGGCCAGGGCCTGGGCGCTGGCCTCGCGGGCGTCGGCCAGCAGCCGGTACGCGGTGTCCGGGTCCTTGCGGAACATCTGCGAGGCCAGGCCGAGCTTGAGCCCGATCGCCACCAGCCGGGCCTGAGCGCCGTCGTGCAGGTCCCGTTCGATCCGCCGCAGCTCGGCGGCCTGCGCGTCCACCGCCGCCAGCCGGGTCTCGGTCAGCTCCGCGACCCGGCGGGCGAGGTAGGCCTCGGTGGTCGGGGCGAGCAGCCGGCGGGTGAGCCGGCTGTGGGCGTGCAGCAGCCGGGGCGCGCTCCAGAAGCCGAGGGCGAGGATGCCCAGGCCCTGGAGGAAGGAGAGCGCCGCCGCGCCCGCGCTGTGCACGGGCCAGAGCAGCCCGTACCCGTAGCCGGGGTCCATCAGCGGCCAGAACAGCGGGGTCGCGAACACGCCGTGGATGCCGTAGATCATCAGCCAGCCGGGCAGGAGGCCGAGCAGCAGTCCGACCGGGACGTCGATCAGCGCCCACAGCAGGTCCCGCCAGGTCGACCGGTCGGTCAGCAGCCGGCGGCAGGAGCGCACGCTGCTCGGCACGTCCAGCAGCTCGAAGTCGGCGCCGACCCGCGGGTGGTAGGGGCTGGGGATGGCGATCCCGCACCAGCTGCCCAGCAGTCGCCGATGCAGGTCGGCCAGGCCGCGGACGGCGAACAGCGCGATCGGCAGGGTGATGAACCCGACGCCCACCGGCAGCAGCACCAGCGATACCACCGAGAGCACGAACAGCGGGAGGGCGCCGAGCTGGGAGAGCAGGGCCACCGCGAGACCGCGCCGGGCGGCCACCAGACCGTCCCGCAACCAGGGCAGGGGCTCGGCGTGCGGCCGCAACGACCGCCACAGCCGCGCCGTCGCCTTCCCCCTCGACTCCCGCAGCCACCGGGCACTACGCACGGGCACATCGGCTCCCGGGTTACCGGCCCCGCCCCACACACGACCTGCTGGCAGCATACGTGACTCGGGTGGCCCCCCGGCCGATGGGGGGGTTAACTCCCCCTTGAAGAGGGGGGTTACTCCGGTTCCCCGGGCAGCGGCGGCCGACCAGACTTCTCGACCATGAGCGCTGAGTCCGCGACACTGCCCGCAGCCCCCGTCCGCCCCCCGGACGCGCCCCGGTCCGAGACCGTCGGCAGCGACTTCGCCCAGCTGGGCCGTCGCATAGCCGCCGAGGGGCTGCTCGACCGACGCCCCGTCTACTACACCGTGCGCATCGGCCTCGTGCTGGCCGCGTTCGCCGGGGGCTGGTGGGCGATGTTCGCGCTGGGCGACACCTGGCTGCAGCTCGCGCTGGCCGCCGGGATGGCCGTCGTCTTCGCCCAACTCGGGCTGATATCGCATGACCTGGCGCACCGTCAGGTGTTCAACGGGCGCCGGGAGAGCGAGATCGGCGGCCGGATCGCCGCCAACCTGCTGATGGGCATGAGCTACGGCTGGTGGATGAACAAGCACACCCGCCACCACGCCAACCCCAACCACGAGGGCCGGGACCCGGACGTCGCCCCCGACATCGTGGTGTGGTCCCAGGACCAGGCGCGGAAGTCGACCGGGCACGCCCGCTTCATCGGGAAGCGGCTGGCCTTCCTGTTCCTGCCGCTGCTCACGCTGGAGGGCCTCAACCTCAGCTACAACAGCTTCCGCGCGCTGCGCAGCCCGATCATGAAGCGGCCCTACCTGGAGGGCACCCTGCTCGTCCTGCACTTCGTGGGGTACTTCGGGGCCGTCTTCGCCGCCCTCCCGGCCGGCAAGGCGGTCGCCTTCCTCGCCGTCCACCAGGCGCTGCTCGGCGTCTACCTGGGCTCCGTCTTCGCGCCCAACCACAAGGGCATGCTGATGGTGACGCCCGAGATGAAGCTCGACTTCCTCCGCCGCCAGGTGCTGACCTCCCGCAACGTGCGCGGCAGCGCCGCCATCGACGCGTTCATGGGCGGCCTCAACTACCAGATCGAGCACCACCTCTTCCCGAGCATGCCCACCCCCGCCCTCGGCCGCGCCGCCCAGCTCACCCGCGAGTTCTGCGCCGAGAAGGGCATCCCGTACTACGAGACCGGGCTGTTCCACTCCTACCGCGAGATCGTCGCCCACCTCCACCGCACCGGCGAGCCCCTTCGCCTGGACGCCTGAGGGTCTCCGTCCCCCGCTTCCCCAGGGGCCTCCGGCACCGCGTTCGCCCTCGGCGACGGCGGTGCCGGGGGCCCCTGCGCGTATTGGGGCTCCTGTGTTTGTCGGGGCTCCTGTGACTGGTGGGCAACATGCCCGGCAGGCGGCATAGCTGGCGTTCCGTCCCAGATGCGTGCATTAAAGTGATCATCGAATCGGGCTGGACGATCGGGGGATCATGCGGAACGCCGGTTTGGTGCACCAGGTACGGATGATGCGGGCGGGGGCGGGTGACCCCGCCCTGCTGCTGGCTCAGTTCCGGTTGAGCGCGGTGCTCGTGCCGCGCTGGGGCGACGAGGCGGTGTGGACCGCCGACTACGAGGGACTGCGGTGGATCCACGCGTTCACGTCGGAGGAGGAGCTCGCCGCGTTCGCCCGGCTGAAGGACCTCCCGGTGGACGGCCTGCCCTATCTGACGGTGCTCGGTTCACGCCTGCTGGACGTCGCGGTGCCCGCCCTGGGGGTGCCCGGCGGCGTGGCGCTGGACGCGGCGGGGGCGGAACCGATGCTGTTCCCGCCGATGCGGGGCATCGTGCCGGACGAGGTGGCCCTGGACGGGCCGACGGCTGTGACGGGGGAAGGCTGATATGGCGGGGCCGGGATTCGGAGTCGATCCGCAGGCGCTGAAGCTCGCGGAAGAGGGCATCAACGGCGCGATCGAGGAGTTGCAGAAGCTCGGGATCGCGGGGTTCGCGGAGTCCGGGCGGGGCTTCTCGGAGCTGGAGCTGACCGGCATGGAGGCCGGTGACCCGGCGCTGGGGAACATGTTCACCGGGTTCTGTGAGCGCTGGTCGTGGGGCGTCCGGAAGCTGGTGCAGGAGGGCACGGACATCGCGGGCAAGCTCGGGCTGTCGGCCGGTTTCTACCACGAGCAGGAGAAGTACGCGGACGGCCTGCTGAAGGACGTCGTGGCCGCCGGGATGGGCAATCCGCACCAGACCGAGGAGCAGATCGAGGGCAAGTCCTGGGACGAGGTGTGGGGTGACAACCCGTACACCCAGGTCACCAACCCCGACTTCTCCCCGGAGTCGGCGGAGAAGACGTTCGACAACATGAAGAAGACCTGGAAGGACGTCGCCAAGGAGAAGGCCGAGGGCCCGTTCGGCCTCAACAAGAAGCTGGCCGAGATGGCGGGGGGCAACGGCTGATGGGCCTGTCATTCAGTCTCACCGATGTGGTGGACGCGGCCGACAAGTTCGTCGACGTCCACGTCAAGGGCGGCGCGAAGGTCCTGCAGAAGGGCTCGCACCTGACCGGCGACCTGCTGGACGAGGTCGGGCTGCACGGCGCCGCGCAGAAGGTCAACGGGTGGGGCGACGACGTCGCCGACGGGGCCGGGCTGAAGGTCGGCGAACGCGGCCTCGACCAGACCGACGACCCGAAGGAACTGGTGCACGGCGACGCGAAGAAGATCAACGAGGTCGCCGGGCACCTGAAGAAGTTCCACGACGCCTTCGACAAGACCGGCTCCGGCCTGGCCAGGCTCGACCACGAGCACTGGACCGGGGACGCCGCGGAGGCGTTCCGGAAGGCCTTCCAGCCGCAGCCCAAGCAGTGGCTGACCGCCGCCGACGCGTTCGGCAAGGCCGCCACCACCCTGGAGACGTTCGCGCACACCGTCACCTGGGCGCAGGGCGAGGCGGCCGAGGCCGCCCGGATGTGGAAGGCGGCCAAGAAGAAGTCCGACGCGGCGGTCAAGGCGTGGATGGAGGCCGCCATGACCTACGACCTGCAGGCCAAGGCCTACAACTCCACTCCGGCCGACAAGCGTCCGGCCACCCCGCCGACCGATCCCGGGGAGTTCAAGGACCCGGCGGAAGCCGAGTTCAAGCACGCCGTGGAGAAGCTGGAAGCCGCCCGCACCCAGCGGGACTCCGCCGCGCGTACGGCCACCGCCGCCATCTCCGCGCTGGTCCAGTCGGCGCCGAACATGCCGAGCAAGATGCAGATGCTGAAGGCCAACGTCAAGGACGGCCTGATGGGCGCACCGGTGATGTACCAGCACTTCACCGGCGGGATCATCAAGAGCGGCACCGATCTGCTCAAGCTCGGCCGCTCGCTGAACCCGTACGACCCGTACAACCTCACCCACCCCGCCCAGTACGTCGACGGCCTGTCCACCATCACCGCCGGCCTGATCACGGCCGGGGACCACCCCGTCGACCTGCTCAAGGGCCTGGTCGGCAGCGGCTGGGGGAACGACCCGTCCGAGGCGGGCGGCAGGCTCTTCGGCAACCTCCTGATCGGCGCCGGCACCGGTGGCGGCGGCACGGCCGCCACCGTCGCCGAACGCGAGGCCCTCGCCGTCGCCAAGAACGCCGGCGAGAAGGCCGCCCAGGAAGCGGCGGAGAAGGCCGCCAAGGAGGCGGCCGAGAAGGCGGCCAAGGAATCCGCCGAGCAGGCGGCGAAGGAGGCCGCCGCGAAGAAGGCCGCCTCCGACGCCGACAAGCTGAAGGTCGCCGTCAAGAAGGACTTCAAGGTCGACGACATCACCCACGACCCGGTGTGGCGGGACACCAAGGAGCCGCTGTGGCGGTTCGACGACCGCGCGCACGCCGAGGTGTTCGAGAAGGGCTTCGAGCCCTGGAACACCACGGAGATGAACCTCCGGCGGTACGCCACCGCCAACGAGCGCTCCGTGTACGTCGGCACCACGCGGGACGCCGACCTCAAGCTGGGCCAGGGCCGCCAGTGGCGCTACGACGTCGACGCGCCGGGCGGCATCGACATCAACGCGACGTTCAAGAACGACTCCTCCATCTTCGACTACGAGAAGGAGGTCGTGTTCCCGGGCGGGATCAAGCCGGAGAACATCAAGGGGGTGCAGGAGGTGCTCGGCAACGGGAAGTACGGGGACTTCATACCGAACCCGAACTACAAACCGAGCGCCGGCGTGAACCCGCCGGGCAGCCACCTGCCGCCGGGCTGGACGAGGACCCCCTGATCCCGTCGATCACTCCGATCCCGCTGATCCCGCTCTGATCCTGCTTTGACGCACCGAGGACCCCGATGACCGTTCCCACTGCTCCCGTCGCACCTCCGATCACTCCCGAGATGCGCGCCGAGGCGCGCCGTCGGCCCGGGAGCATGCTCTACGCGGTCGACCCGGCGTTCGATCCGGCCGGCACGGTCCCCCCGCACGGCATCATCGGCGGGTACCAGGTCGACCACTCGGGCGCGATCGCCCGCTTCGTCCACAACCCCAACTACCGCCCGTCGCCGCAGGCCCGGGGCTGGACCCGGCCGGAGAACGCGCTGGAGGCGGCCCTGCAGCTGGCCGCGGCCGGGTACGGCGACGAGGGCCGGCTCGCCGAGGCGCTCGGCGAGGCGGAGGTGCTGGTGCTCGCGATGCCGGGGACGTCCGAGTTCTACGTGCAGACGGACGGCGAGGGCCGGCTCGTCCTCGACGCGTGCACCTCCGCCGGCTACCTCCCCGAGGAGTGGCCGGGCAGCGTCACCGTGAGCTGCCGGCAACTGGCCGAGGCCGGCTCCGGGCTCCACCTGCGGCTGAACCCGGGCTCGGTGCCGTCGGTCACCCTGCCCCTCGACGCCGTGCCGCTCGCCGCGGGGTAACCGCAGGCGTCCGCTCAGGCCCAGGGGTCCAACGGCGCTTCCGAGGCCGCCGCAACGGCTTCGCGGAGCGACTCCGGCAGGTCCTCGCTGCGGGCCCACGGCCGGAGCAGGTCCACCACGACCACCCAGGCACGCCGTGCCTCCTCGGCGTGCCCGCTCCGCTCCGCGAAGACGATCAGGTTGGAGTACTTCTGGGCGAGCTGGGACCAGGAGCGGGCGATCTCGCTCGTCCGGCCGCCGGCCCGCGGTTCGATCGACGCCTGTCGCTCGATCAGGGTGATGAAGGACCGGAGGTCCCGCAGCTGTTCGGCGGAGGGGGTCTGGGTCGAAGGGGAATACGTCATTTTCTCATCTCATCATCCGAATGAACTGCTCTGACCGAGGTGCGACGACTGTCCGACATCCGGATCGACCGACAGTCCCACCAGTCCGTCCGGCAGCACGACGACCACCCTGGCGCAGCCGTCGGCCACCACCGCCACCGGGGGCGCACCGAGCCGGAACTCCAGCGACCGGCTCTCCCCATCGGCCCAGCCCACGCGCACCAGACCGTCGGACCAGCCGGTGACGAGCAGTACCCGCCCGGTGCCCTGCTCCTCCACCGCGAGGTCGACGGCGGTCACCGCGCACCCGCGCCCGCTCGACGGGTCCGTCCCCAGTGGCGGCAGCCCCGGCCGCCACGCGCGAAGGCGGCCGTCCGCGCCACCGCTGACCACGAGCACGGACGAGGACGGCGCGTCCAGCACCGCCGTTCCGAGGGCGGTGACCGGGCCGTCGTGCAGCCGCTCCTGACCGCCCTCCCCCGGCACCAGCCAGTGGACCTGCCCGGCGGCGTCGCCCGCCGCGGGCAGCGAGGCGAGCGCGGTGAACCGGCCCGGGATGACCGCGGCGGGTTCCCCCGCCTCGTCCAGCACGTACGCCTGGTGCTCCTCGTCCAGCGCGACGACGTCGCCGCCGGGAGAGCAGGACAGCGCCTGGACGCCGGGCAGCCGCTCCAGGCCCGCCGCCGTTCCTCGGCCCGAATCGAGCTCGACCAGGTGCACGTCACCGGCGGCATCGGCCACCAGGAGCCGTCCGGCGAAGGGCCCGTGGCCGGTGGCGGCCGCGACGACGGGCGCGTCGGCCCCGGTCAGCCAGGACGACCAGCGGACGCGCCAGCCGGTCGCTTCGGCCGACGTGTCGGTCTCGTCGTCGGACAGCCGGGATCGCAGGATCTCCCGTCGGGCGGCCGCCGACGGCTCCGCGAACAGGCTCGGCCCGGCGGCCCGCCAGGCGGGCGCGTACCGGTGGTCCGGAACCGCGGCGAAAGCGGCGGTGACCGCGAGCGGATCCGTGTGGGCCAGGAAGGTGAGATCGTCGAGCAGGTCCCCGGCCACCCTGGCCGCGACCGCCTGGCGGAGCAGCAGGTCCCGCCGCTCGGGAGCGAGGGTCGTCAGGTCCGGAGCCCCGTCCGGGGAGCGGGGCACCGTCACGGCGACGGCACGCGCTGCGGCGAGCGGGCCTTCGGCCTCGGCCGCGACCAACGTCCGCAACGGCCCCGGCGGCAGCCACCAGGTCCCGCCGGCGCGGGAGTCCGTGGGCAGGATCGCCGAGGCCTTCTCCACGGACGCCGGAGCCGCCAGCACCGACCACTCCTCCTCGGTGACCGGCCGTACGGCGGCCGCCAGCGCACATATCGCCGCCCGGTCCGTCTCGGCGACACCGGCCCACCAGGCGGCGACGAGGTCGGTGTCATCCCCGTTGCCGGGCGGGATCCGGGCCGCCAACAGCGCCAGCCCAGGATTCGGGTACACCCGCTCGGCGCCGACGGAGGAGCCGGCGGCCGCCCGGGCGTACCAGGAGGCGAACCGCTCCGGATCCGTCCAGCGCGGGTCGTCCAACGACAGAACGGCGGCTCCGTCCGCAGCCGGTGAGTCGCCCGCAGACTCCATGACGATGCGGAGGCCCGCCACATCGAGCAGCCTGCCTACCAACGCCTCTGCGATGGCCTCGGGCTCGACCGAACGGTTCAGGTCCCACAGGAACAGCAGCCGCGGCCGATCCGCAGCGGCCATGGCAGCGGCGAGCTCCTCCAGCGTCCGGGCGTACACGCCGAGCCGGGCCGCGAGCGTCCAGGTCGCGCTGTCGACGGTCATCCCCGCCAGCGAGAGCGCCACGTCGGGCCGCTGGCGGGACGGCGCAGCGGGGTCACTGCAGGCGGTGGCCAGCCAGGTCAGCAGATGGGTCTTCCCGGTTCCGGCCTGGCCGCCGACCACACAGAGCCGAGGCGCCCGCGGATCGTCCAGCATGGCCAACAACGCCCGCCCCGCCGGCCGCCGCCCCGCCTGCAACGGCGGAATCCACCGCGCGGTCCCGTCCACTCACCCTCCCCGATCCGCCCCTCCGGAAAGGATGATCCTAGTGTCCGACCAGCGAGAACGCCGATCGTCCTACTCAGGCCGTCTGCTTCGGCGCGTACCGCAGCAGCACCACGTCGCCCACCGTCCGGGCTTCCAGCAGCTTCATCCGGTGGGTGCCGCCACCGGGAAACTCCGCCGGGTGGACGAAACGCGGCGCGACGGCCGCACCGACCAGCAGCGGCGCGACGGCCAGGTGGATCTCGTCGGCGAGGCCGAGGGAGAGGAACTGGGTGTGGATCTGTCCGCCGCCCTCCACCATCAGCCGCTCCACACCACGAGTCGCCAGATCGTCGAGCACCAGCCCGAAGTCCACCGCGTCTCCGGTGGAGACCACGTCGGCCAGGCCGCTCAGGGTGTCGCGCAGCTTCAGTGCTCCCGAGTCGGTCGTGTAGACGACCTTCTCGCCCCCGAAGTGCCAGAACTTGAGGTCGCGGTCGAGGTCCCCGCCGGCCGTGACGGTGACCTTCAGCGGGTACTCCGGCTTGCCTGCCGCGACTCGGGCGGCCCGGCGCTCGTCGCTGTTCACCAGCAGACGCGGGTTGTCGTTGCGCAGGGTGTTGCCGCCGATGAGGATGGCGTCCGACTCGGCCCGCACCTGGTCCACCCGGTCGAAGTCATCCGCGTTCGACAGCAGCAGACGCTGCGGCGAGGCGTCGTCGATGTACCCGTCGATCGAGGTGGCAACGCTCAGCAGGACGAAAGGCCGCTCGGCCATCACGGCTCCGTCTCCTGGGATGATCCTGTTGTGGCAGTGCGAAGGGCGGCCCCGATTCGGGGCCGCCCTTCGGCGTGCTGGTGGTGCTCACCAGGCGGTCGGCGCACCGGCAGCACGGTGCATGTCGGTGAGGGCTGAGGTCAGGCGAGCGGAGCCGACGGCGGCCGCGAGCGAGGTGGCCTGGGCGGCGTGGTGGTCGGCTTCGGTACGGTCTCCCCGCCGGTAGAGCACGGTGGCGAGGCGGGCGGTGGCCATCGCCCGCACCCGGGTCTGGGCGGTGCCGGCATCGGCGGCCCGGCGCAGGTCGGCGACGACCTGGGGGTTGTAGTGGCCGGTGGTGGTGGACAGCAGGTAGCGAGCGAAGCCGGTGTCACTGCCGACCTTGGCCGCGGTGATGGTCTGGGTCCAGGCCGGCCCGGCGGCGAGATCGGTGACGCGTTCATAGGTGCGCTCGGCGGCCAGCAGGTGCCGGGCGGCCTGCCGTTCGTCGCCGTTCAGCGCGTGGGCCTGGGCAGTGACGGCGGCGAGCATCGAGCGCGCCGCCGCAGGTAGCCGTCCCTTCACCTGCCCGGCCAGCAGGAGGGCGTGGTCGGGGCGGCGCAGGTGGATCTCCTGGCGGGCGGCGTTGGTAGCCAGGTGGCACAGCAGGCCGGTATCGCCGTGCTCATGGCCGGCAGTCAAGCCGAGCTGGAACAGCGGACGTGCCTCGTCGTACAGGCCGGCGTCGAAGCCGGACCAGGCGGTCAGGTTGGCCAGGCGGGCGATTGCGCCGAGCAGCGCGGTACGCACGGTAGGAGTAGTGGACGCCGTGGTGAGGTCGATGGCGGCGTGCAGCTCGCGCAGCGCGAAGTCGCGCACGACTCGCCCTCCGGAAGCGCGGTCCCAGTGCTCCAGCACGTCGGTGCGCTCGGCGATCGCGATGACATCTGCCCCGCGAAGGCGGGTGAGCGACCGGGCGGGCGGCAGCAGGGCGGCCAGCGCGGCGGCGAGGACGTCTCGGCGGTTCGAGGAACTCACCTCATCGGGATGATCGTGGTGGACCTGCTTGGCGGCCAGGCCCAGCTCGGTCGTCCCCGCCCGGAGGACCAGGCAGAGGGCCTGCCGGTAGTGCTCGTGCGGCCAGGTGATGAGGCCACGTTCTATGCGCGAGACGTAGCCGGCGTCAAACGACGATTCCCGCCCTGTCGCCGCCTCAACCAGGGTCCGCACCTGCTCGGCGACCTGGCGCTGCGTCAGGCCAAGAACAAGCCGCGCGCCCCTGAACAGCGCGTTCACCACGACGCCCCACCCCCAACTCTCGGTTCAGGGAGAGGATTCAGCGTATCGAGCACTCCACGGACTGCCTATCGAAATGCCCTGTGAGTGTCACCCGATCCGGTGGTCTCCTGGATGTGCCCCGCCCACTGCCAGGAAGCAGTACCGGAACGGGCATCCCGAACCCGGCCACAGCCGTACAGTCCAGCCATGACCGACACCACCGCGTCGTGGCGCGAGATCGAACGCACCACCGTTTTCAGCAAGTTCGGCCGGTCCGTGGACCGCGTCGACTTCGAGCTGCCCGACGGACGGAAGGAGGAGTTCTACCTCAAGCGCGAGCGACCGGCCGGCGCGGTTCTCGCCCTCACCCCCGACCGGCACGTCATCCTCGCCCGCCAGTACCGGCCCGGCCCCGCACGCGCGCTCTACGAGCTCCCGGGCGGCTTCATCGAACCCGGCGAGCCGGCGACCGAGGCCATCGGCAGGGAGCTGCTGGAGGAGACCGGCTACCAGGGCGAGGTCCACGCCGCCGGACCGTACTGGCACGACGCCTACTCCAACGCCCTGCGCTTCGCCTTCTTCGCCACCAACTGCACCAAGGTCGCCGAGCCGACCCCGGAGCGCACCGAGTTCATCGACGTCGTCACCCTCTCCCTGCCCGAGTTCCGCACCTCCGTCCTGCGCAGGGGCGAGATGACCGACACGGCCGCCGCCTACCTCGCCCTGGACTGCCTCGGACTCCTGTAGCCCCGGGCAGGGCGGGCGGGCTCGGCACCCCAGCTCACCCGCCCACCCCGGGAGGACCCCGTGACCGAACGGAGCGGCACCGACACCGCCCGCACCCCCTCCGGCTACTACACCAGCACCCTCGTCTCCCTGCCCGCCGACTCCGTCGCCCTGGTCCTGGCCGGCGGCAAGGGCAGCCGCCTGCGTGCCGCCAACGACCGCGAGCTGCAGGCCACGCCGAAGGTGCTGGTGCCGATCGACACTCCCACCGGCCGCACCCCGATGCTCGGCCACGCCCTCACTCAGCTCGCCGCCATCGGGTTCCGGCGCGTCGCCGTGCTCACCAGCACCGACCCGGCCACCGGCGCCGAAGCCGTCGAGACCTACGCCCTTACCCACTCGGCGCGGCAGGTGGAGCTGACCGTCCACCGCGAGGACCACCCGCTCGGCACCGCCGGCGCCGCCTACGCGGCCCTGCACCACCTGGCCGACGCTCCGGCCGCGGTGGTGCTGCCCGCCGACACCCTCTTCCCCGCCGCGCTGCTGCCCGCCGCCGTCGCCGCGCACCGCGACCGTGCGGCGGCGGTGACCTGGACTGTGACCACCGCGCCCGGCCAGGGCGCGCAGAACGCGGGCCGACTCTTCCTCGATGCCGGCGGCGAGTTCGTCGTCCACGCCCTCGAAGGGCTGGCCGCCACCCTGCCCGCCGGGAGCCGCCAGGGCCTGCGGCAGGCCACCAGCACCGGCGCCGTCATCCTCACCCCGGGCCCGTTCCGGACGCTGTTCGAGGAGTATGCCCGGCGCCTGGCCCACCCCGGCGAGACCGACCTGTACCGGCAGTTCATGCCCTGGGCGATCAGCCAGGGCAGCCCGGTCGGCGCCTACGACATCCGCACCCCGGCCCCCGACCTCGGCACCCCCGACCGCCTGGCCGCCTTCGGCCGCACCACCGTCTGAAAGGGGCTCGATCACCTTGTCCGCCACCACCCTGTCCGCGCTGACCGAGCAGCAGGCCCGCCACTTCCGCGACCTCGGCTACCTGCGCCTGCCCAGCCCCGGCCTGCCCGGCGACCTCCTCGGCGAGGTGGCCGAGCTGGTCCGCGCCCGCACCGCCCGCCTGCCCACCGACCAGGCCAAGGTCTACCGGCTCTACCAGCACGACCGGGCCCTGATGCACCGTCTCGTCGCGCATCCCGCTCTGACCGGGCCGCTGACCGCACTGCTCGGCCCGAACGTGGTCTACGTGCTCAACCGGCACAACCAGGGCTCCCTCAACTCCCCTGGCGCCCAGCCGGTGCGGCTGCACCGCGACATCCTCCAGCCCACCCGCGGCCTGCTGACCGCCGTCGTGTACTTCGAGGACGCCACCGTGGAGACCGGTTGCACCTGGATCGTCCCCGGCTCCCACCGCGCGCCTTACGTCGGCGTCCCGCAGCCCGAGGGCGGCGGCACCTGGATGGACGAGCACCCCGAACTCGCCGAGCTCGCCGACCAGGCCGTCCCCGTGCCGGTTCCGGCCGGCGGCGTCCTGCTCTTCGACGGGACCGTCTTCCACACCGTCGGTGCGAACAGCGGCGGGGCGACCCGCACCAGCGTGGTCCTCGGCTACCGGGCCGCCGACGAGCTCGACGCCCACCCCGACCCGGACCGGCAGGTGGTGGTCGCCGGCGCCCAGCTGTACCGGGGCAACGACCGGCCGAGCTGACCCGAACGCACGTCCAGGAGGCGGTTGAGCGGTCTCGCCGGCCGACTGGCCGAGCAAGGCGTGCTCCGCGACGACCTCACGCCGCCCAAGTCGCCGACGTGCTGTGGCTGCGGACCAGCTTCGACGGCTTCGACCTGCTCAATACCGGACGCGCGCTGCAAACCGATCTCGTCATCGACACCTTGTCCAGCACCGCCGAGCGCGCCTTTTGCCCCTGAGGACCATCCAGGTAGGCAGCGAGCCCGGGAGACTCAGGCCGCGCCGAACTCGCCGCCGACGACGGCGGCCAGGAAGGTCCGCCAGGCGGTGGGGGTGAAGGTGAGGTTCGGGCCGGCCGGGTCCTTGGAGTCGCGGACCGGGACGGTGGTGGGCTGGCCGAGGGCGACCTCGATGCAGTTGCCGCCGTTGTCGCTGCTGTACGAGCTCTTGCGCCACGGCAGGTCCATCGCGGTGCCAGTCATCGGCTCAGTTCCTTTGCAGCGGAAGCGATCAGGTCGACCGAGGCGTCAGGCGACAACGCGGTGGCCATGAGGAGATCATAGGCATGATCGGCCGCCTTGACGTCGGCCGGATCGACAATGATCTGCCCTTGCACGAACCCGTCCACGTAGAGGACATCCGGCCCTTCATCCAGGGTCAAAGCGGCGAACGGTCCGGCCATTGCGGCATGGGCGCCGACCGAGTACGGGATCACCTGGATTACCGTCCGAGGGTCGTCAGCGGCATCCAGCAACCGTTGGAACTGCGCTCTCATCACGTCCGGCCTGCCTGGGTGGCGTCGGAGTACGTTCTCGTCCAACACCACCCACAGCTTGGCCCGGTTGTCGCGATCGAGAATCCGCTGCCGCTCCATTCGTGCGACGATCAGCTCCTCGACGCGATCGTGACTGAGGCGCCCTGCGTTCAGGACTGCGCGGGCGTAGTCCTCCGTTTGCAGGAGACCGGTGACGAGCTGGTTCTCGAACGAGCGAATGAAGGTGGACGCTTCCTCGAACTCCACGTAGGGGCGGAACCAGGTCGGGTAAGCGTACTTGATCACCAACTTGAACAATCGAGTGAAGTGATCACCTGAACCGAACAAATCATCGGCCCACTCGGACATCTCAAGGTTCGGCATCCGCTTCGCCGCCTCGATCTTGTTCAGCAGCGACGGGGCCATGTGCCAGTCCTTGGCCAGCGCGCGCTGGGCGATGCCCGCCTCTTCTCGCCGCCGCCTCAAATCGGTGGCGTAGAACGCGAGTACGGAAGATGTCGGGTCCAGTTCGGCCGCAGCAGACATGATCGTGCCCCTACCTATTGACACACGGTGAAGTCAACGCCCCCACCCACGGATTCACGTCCGGCGGCGCATTCAAGACGATACACATGGTGACCGACAGCTCACTCCCCAACGGAGAAATCGGTCATGATGAGCAATCAGCTGTTTCCCCCGTGCAAGTGCCCGAACAACTGCGGCGGTCGCCCCGAGGCCCTGCACCGCTTCACCGACGCGCCCCTCCCCGCCGGGGCTCACATCCGGCACGCGGACATCCCCACCATGCGCCCCCCGTACCGGCCGCGGCGGGGTGAGCTCGTCCGGGACGAGCGGACGTCCTGCGTGGGCGTCTACATGGACGTCCAGGACGGCGAGGTGTACCTCCGCCCCGAGGCCGGCGGCCGCGAGTGGACGGCCGCGCCCGAGCACATCACCCCCGTCGGCGGGCGCGGGAGCCTCAGCGAGCGGCTGGCCGTGCGGAACCGGGATTCCCGGAGCAACCCCGACGAGACCAGGTGAGCGAGGAGGAACAGCCCGGCAGCTGGGCGGTGTTGGCGGCGGTGGTGCTGTCCGCCGTCGCCGGTGCCGGGCTCGCCGCCGCAGTGATCGGGCCGGTGCTGGACGAGCCGGCCGGGGTGGCGGCGGTGCTGGTGCTCGGCGCCGTGGGCACCGTGGTCACGCCAACGATCGAGCAGGCTAGACGAGTTCGGCGGCGAGCAGATCCATCAGCAGGTTGTCGTGCCACGTCCCGTCCGCTCCGCGCTCGTACTGCCGCATCACCCCCACCGGGCGGAAGCCGACCTTCTCGTAGCAGCGGATCGCTGCCGCGTTGTCGGCCGCCGGGTCGATGATCAGCCGGTGGTAGTGGTGGTGGTCGACGAGGTGGCGGGCCAGGGTGCGGACGGCGTCGGTGCCGTACCCGCGCCCGTGGCTGGCCGGGTCGAGGTAGATGTCGATGCCCGCGTGGCGGTACTCGTCGTCGTTCTCCGCGTACCACTGGACGGCGCCGATGATCCGCCCCGTCACCTCGATCACCAGGGTCTCGGTGTCGGGCTCGGCGAGGTCGGTGGTGACGGCGTCGACCAGGTCGTCACCCCCGCGCCAGCGCGCGAAGACCTCGGGCGTGCGGCGGATCGCGACCAGGGCCGGAACGTCGTCGGCGGTGGCCGGGCGGAGCGTGACGCGGGCGCCGTGCAGAATCGTCCCCATATGCCGCATGTTTCCACGGGGCGGGGTGTTCGGCGAATTCTTTTCCGCGTTGCGCGCACCGTATGCGACCGGGAATGATTCGCCGCCGTGATACGTCTTTCGATTCTCCTGCTGGCCTTTCTGATCTTCGTGATCTGGCGGATCGTCCGTCGCAAGCGCGCCCTGAAGTGGGCACGAACCTCCTTCGACCCGGCCGCCTACGGCATGCCCCCGCGCGAGCGGCTCGACGCGAGCCGCTCCGGACCACCGGAGCCCCTGGAGAAGCGCGAGCGGTCGCTGGCGATCGCCGAGGCCGCCTGGGCCGGGAACTGGCGCCCGGCGGCGGAGTACGTCGCCGAACCCGGGGACCACTGGGACGAGCGGTGGTCCCGGCTGGAGCTGCTCCGCTCGATCGCCCTGCAGGGTGACGGCGACGGCTGGCTGACCGCCTGGCGCACCGCCGAGCCGGGCAACTGCGACGCCGCCACCCTCGAAGCCGAGCTGATGGTCCACCGGGCGTGGCAGATCCGCGGCTCCGGTTACGGGCACGAGGTGGCGGAGGACGCCGCGAAGCAGTTCCGCGAGATGCTCCCGGCCGCCATCGAGTCGGCCCGCCGGGCCGCGCTGCTGGACCCGGCGAACCCCGGCCCGTGGGTGGTCATCGTGACGGCGGCGCGCGGCGCGCAGCTGGACCACACGGAGTTCCAGGAGGCCTGGGACGAGCTGATGAAGCGCGCCTGGTACCACTACGCCGGCCACTGGCAGGGCATGCAGTACTGGTGCGAGAAGTGGTTCGGCTCGAACAAGAAGATGATGGAGTTCGCCGAGCACGCGATGGACGTGGCCCCGCCCGGGAGCCCGCTGGGCGGCATCTACCTGCACGCGCTCGCGGAGCTGGAGGAGCGCAAGAGCAGCGCGTCGGCACTGGCCGAGGACAAGACGAAGTGGCGGCTGGAGCGGCTGGCGGCCTCGCTCCGGCAGGTCCGGCCGGATGACGAGCACCTGCCCGCGCTGCGGCACCTGCTCGCGAGCTACGCCTGCGAGGTCGGGCTGTGGGACATCGCGCTGGAGCAGTTCCGGGCGATCGGCCCGTGGTGCGGGGCGCGCCCGTGGACCAAGCACGACGACCCGGCGGCGCTGTTCGACATCATGCGCGGGGTGGCGGTGAAGCGGTCGAAGGCGGAGCCGCTGGCGGCCGAGCTGCGGCCGACCAAGAACGCGGAGCAGCAGCACCGGCAGTAGGGGGAGGCCGATGAGGGAGGGGCGTTCCCCGCGCGTCGCCCCTCCCGCACGCGGCTCCCGTCAGGCGGTCTCGACCGGCAGGCCGGCCTCGGACCAGTCCTGGATGCCCTCGCGGTACTTGCGGACGTTGGTGTAGCCGAGGGCGGTGAGGCGGTCGGCGACCTGGCCGCTGTTGGGGCAGGCCTCGTTGGAGCAGTAGGTGACGATGGCGGCGTCGCGGTCCGGGAGCAGCGCGGGCGCGAGCCGGTCGACGTCGGCGCGGACGAGCTCGATCGCGCCGGGCAGGTGCTGCTGGGCGTAGTACTCGCCGCCGAGGGTATCGAGGACGGTCACCGAGCGGGCTTCGATGGCCCGGGCGAGGTCGTCCCGGGAAATGAGCGTGGTCATGCTGCGGCCTCCTAGGGCTGCGCATCGATTCGGACTATAGTCCGCTTATGACTCAGGACAGTACCGGACCGCAGTCCGCTTCCGCAATGCCCGAAGGTGCCGTGCCGCTGGAACTGCTGCGCACCCCGCCCCCCGTCGAACGCGCCGACGCCGCCCGCAACCGGGCCGCCGTGCTGGAGGCCGCCGCCCGGCTGTTCGCCGAGCACGGGGTGGAGGCGGTCTCGATGGACCAGGTGGCGGCCGCGGCGGGCGTCGGCAAGGGGACCCTGTTCCGTCGCTTCGGCGACAAGGCCGGGCTCGGGGCCGCCCTGCTGGACGCGCGCGAGCGCACGCTCCAGGACGCGATCCTGCGCGGGCCCGCCCCGCTCGGCCCGGACGGCCCGGACGGCGGGACCACTCCGGACGAGCGACTCGCGGCGTTCGTCACCGCGTACCTGGACTACCTGCTCGAACACCTCGACCTGGTCCGGATGTCCGAGACGGCCGGCCGCGGCTCGCGCTACCGGATCGGCGCGTACCGGTTCTGGCACCGGCACGTCGCCCTGCTGCTCGCGGCGGGCGGCCGGACGGCGGACGCCGAGCACGACGCGCACGCCCTGCTGGCCGTGCTGGCCGGCGAGCACGTGGCGGCGCTGCTGCCGGAGCTGGGCGAGGAGCGGATCCGGGCGGGAGCACTGCGGCTCGCCGCCCGGCTGGTGTGACGGCGACCGGTCGCCGAGGTCAGGCCTCCGGCCCGTACGCCCCGAAGCCGCGGCAGACCAGGCCGTCCCGGAAGGTCAGCGCCTCCGCGACGGCCACGCCGCGCTCGTTGCGGTAGTCGATCACGATCGTGTCGACCGAGACCCGCACCGACACCAGCGTGAAGTGCAGGTCGGGCAGCAGCTCCAGCCCCTTGGCCCAGTACGCCCGCAGGGCCTCCTTGCCGCGCACCTCCCCCGACGGGTCGCCGAGGAAGCTGACGATGCGGGGCGAGGCGAAGACAACGTCGTCCGTGTAGTGCGCGAGGATGCCCTCCAGGTCGCGGCCGTTCCAGACCGCCACCCACTCCTCGGCGAAGCGCTGCGCGAAGGCGTGATCGAGTGCGTGATCGAGTGTCATGCCCTTCATCCTGCCCCCGCACGGGCCGCCTCGGGGCCGGGGCGGGCAATCGGCCCGCCGGGGGCTCGGGTGGCCGGGGGCTCGGGTGGCCGGGGTGGGGTGGGGGCGGAAGAATTTTTGGGGCGGCTGTCGATCCGGCCGCGGTCCGTTCGACGCACAGGTGAGAGGACGGGGAAGAGGCCCCGTCCGCACCGAGGAGGAGTGAGCCGCCATGCCGCGCTTCATGACGCTGATCCGTATCGACGAGCAGGACGGCCCCGCCCAGGCCGAACCGGACCCCGGGTTCGAGGAGCGGATGGGAGCCCTGTTCGCGGAGATCACCAAGGCCGGGGTGATGCTGGAGACCGCCGGGCTCCGGCCGACCAAGGAGGGCACCCGGGTGCTCTGGGAGGGCGGGAAGCTGAGCTACACCGACGGCCCGTTCACCGAGACCAAGGAGGTCGTCGGCGGTTACGCGATCCTCCAGTGCAAGGACCGGGCGGAGGCGCTGGAGTGGACCAGGCGCTTCCTGGAGACCCACCCGGTGAACTGGACGGTCGGCGCCGAGCTGCGGCAGATCGACGAGGACGCCACGCCGCCGGAGGCGTGAGGGGCCCGGCGCGTTTGCCCCGTTCCGGCGCCGCTGCTCTGATGGGTGACCGTGACGGAACGCAGAGCGGGGGGCAGCCGGGACCCGGTGGCACGGACGGTCGAGACGGTGTTCCGGATCGAGTCCGCGCGGATCATCGCGGCCGTGACCCGCATCGTGCACGACGTCGGCATCGCCGAGGAGCTGGCGCAGGACGCGCTGGTCGCCGCGCTGGAGCAGTGGCCGGAGTCGGGCGTCCCGGATCGTCCGGGCGCCTGGCT
Source organism: Kitasatospora sp. NPDC093806 (assembly GCF_040683335.1). Taxonomy (NCBI): domain Bacteria; kingdom Bacillati; phylum Actinomycetota; class Actinomycetes; order Kitasatosporales; family Streptomycetaceae; genus Kitasatospora; species Kitasatospora sp. NPDC093806. The sequence continues at coordinate 3,053 of NZ_JBFBDO010000050.1, read as the reverse complement.
CACGGCCACCGCCAAGCACCGCGCGATCGACCTGGTCCGCCGCCGGGAGACGTACGCGCGCAAGCTGGCCGAGGTCGGCCGGACGCTTGAGGACGTGCCGCCGCCGCAGCCCGTCGAACCGGACGACATCGACGACGACCTGCTGCGGCTGATCTTCACCGTCTGCCATCCGGTGCTGTCGGCGGAGGCCCGGATCGCGCTGACCCTGCGGGTGCTCGGCGGGCTGGCCACGCCCGAGATCGCCCGGGCCTTCCTCGCCCCCGAACCGACCGTCGCCCAGCGGATCGTGCGCGCCAAGCGGACGCTGGCGCAGGCCCGGGTGCCGTTCGAGGTCCCGTACGGGGCGGAACGCGCGGCCCGGCTCTCCTCCGTCCTGGAGGTCGTCTACCTGATCTTCAACGAGGGCTACTCGGCCACCGCCGGGGACGACCTGCTGCGGCCCGCGCTCTGCGAGGACGCGCTGCGGCTCGCCCGGGTGCTGGCCGCGCTGATGCCCGACGAGCCGGAGGCGCACGGGCTGGCGGCCCTGCTGGAGCTCCAGGCCTCGCGGCTGCCCGCCCGCACCGGGCCGGACGGCGCGCCCGTCCTGCTCGCCGACCAGAACCGCGCCCGCTGGGACCGGCTGCTGATCCGGCGCGGGTTCGCCGCGCTGCGGCGGGCGGTGGACGGCGCCACCCGGCGGGGCGGCGCGGGCCCGTACGCCGTGCAGGCCGCGATCGCCGCCTGTCACGCGCGGGCCGCCCGGTACGCGGACACCGACTGGACGACCATCGCCGCGCTCTACGCCCGGCTGATGACGCTGACGCCGTCCCCGGTGGTGGAGCTGAACCGGGCCGTGGCCGTGTCGATGGCCGAGGGGCCGGCCGCCGCGCTGGAGGTGGTGGACGCGCTGGCCGCCGAACCGGCGCTGCGCGGGTACCACCTGCTCCCGAGCGTCCGGGGCGACCTGCTGGCCCGGCTGGGGCGGGCCGCGGAGGCGCGGGCGGAGTTCGAACGGGCGGCGGGCCTGACCCGCAACGCGCGGGAGCGGGAGCTGCTGCTCGCCAAAGCGGCCGAGGCTGCCGCGACTGCCGAGGTGAACAGGGCCGCGGAGGAAGAGGAGGGAGGGTGAGGGCTCAGACCGCGTCGTCCAGGCGCAGGCGGGCGCTGACCTCGCCGAGGCCCGTCGCGAGGACGGCGAGCTGCTCCCGGCTGAGCACGTCGATGAGCAGCTCGCGGACCAGCGCGACGTGGCCGGGGGCGGCCTCCCGCAGCATCTCGCGGCCCTGCTCGGTGAGTTCGGCGAAGACGCCGCGCACGTCGCTCGGACAGGAGCGGCGGCCGACCAGGCCCATCCGCTCCAGCTGGGTGACCTGGTAGGTCAGACCGCTCTTCGAGGTGACCAGCTTGTCCGCCAGCTCGGTCATCCGCAGCGAGCCGGCCGGGGCGGCGGAGAGGTGGACCAGGATCTCGTACTGGGTGTGGGAGAGGCCCGAGTCCTCCTTGAGCTGGCGTTCCAGGCGGCGGTTGAGGAGGTTGCTCGCGGTGACGAAGCTCCGCCAGGCGGCCATCTCCTCCTCGTCCAGCCAGCGGGGTTCGCCCGGGATGCCGGGAGCCGCGGCCGGTGCGGCGGGAGCCGGTGAGGCGAGGGTGGGGTGAGGGGGTGCGGACGGGGTGGAGGGCATGGGGTGATCGTACTCCTATTGTTCAAATTCGAACGAAGGTGTACCGTCGGTTGCAGAGTTCAAATTTGAACGACCTGGCACCCGGTCGCCCCACCGGCCGCCGCCCAGAGGAGAAGAGCCACCATGAGCACCGCCGCCCCCGAGCGCATGCCCGCCCTCTACCTGTCGCACGGCGCGCCGCCGCTCGCCGACGACCCGGTCTGGCCCGGCGAGCTGGCCGCCTGGTCCGCGGACCTGCCCCGGCCCAAGGCGATCCTGATGGTCTCCGCGCACTGGGAGGAGGCCCCGCTCGCGCTCGGTGCCGTCACCACCGTGCCGCTGGTCTACGACTTCTGGGGCTTCCCCGAGCACTACTACCGGGTCCAGTACGCGGCCCCCGGCGCACCGGAGCTCGCCGACCGCGTGCGGAAGCTGCTGCGCGCCCCCGGTACGCCCGTCCAGGACATCCCGGACCGCGGCCTCGACCACGGCGCGTACGTCCCGCTGGTGGAGATGTTCCCGGCGGCGGACGTCCCCGTGCTCCAGGTCTCGCTGCCCACCCTGGACCCGCGGCGGCTCCTGGAGATCGGCCGCCGGCTCGCCCCGCTGCGGGACGAGGGCGTGCTGATCGTCGGCAGCGGCTTCTTCACCCACAACCTGCGGGCGCTCAGCAGCGACGGCCGGATCACCTCGGTGATGGCCGAGTTCGACGACTGGGGCCGGCGCGCCCTGGAGGCGCAGGACATCGACGCGCTGCTCGACTTCGAGCACAAGGCCCCGGCCGGGCGGCTCGCCCACCCGCGGACCGAGCACTTCGCGCCGCTGTTCGTCACGCTCGGTGCGGGCGAGGGCGAGCTGGACAGCCAGCGCACGGTGATCGACGGGTTCTGGATGGGCCTGGCGAAGCGCTCGATCCAGGTGGGGTGACCCACAGCGGAGGTCAGACCGCGCAGCAGGTGAATCGCTCGCCGATGTGCTCGGGCTGCTCGATCTCGTCGACGAGCGCGACCGCGTAGTCCGGCACCGAGATCCGGCTCTGCCCGGTGGCGTCGGTGAGCAACTGTTCCAGGCCGGTGCGGTAGTGGCCGGTCCGCTCCCCCGGCTCGATCCGGGCGGCCGGGCTCAGCACCGTCCACCGCACGTCGGACACCGTCCGGTAGTACGCCAGGGCGTCGCCGTGCGCGTGCATGATCTCCAGCACCGTCGCCGGCAGGCCCGGGGTGTCCCAGACCCGCACGCCCGGCGCGGTCTCCAGGCTGCCCGCGCCGCCGACCGCGAGCAGCCGCGGCGCCTCGTCGCCGAGCGCCCGCAGGCCCTCGACCAACGCCCGCGCCGCCGGGGCGATCAGCGCCCGGTGCCCCGGGCCGCCCCCGCCGCCGACGTGGCCCGGGTGGCGGCCGGGCAGGACGT
>NZ_JBFBDO010000049.1:0-57597 GCF_040683335.1 Kitasatospora sp. NPDC093806 | reverse complement strand
CTCGCCGGTGGCCTCGGCCGGGTCCATCAGCTTGGTGATCCGGCGCATGCCGGTGGCCGGGTCGACGACGACCTTCATCTCCTCGTCGGCGAGCGGGCGCGGCTCGGGCAGCAGCGCGGCGCGGGTGGTGCGGCGCGCGGAGACGTCGAACCGGGTGACCGGGCCGAAGGCGGCCTTGCCGTGGACGACCGCCTCGGCGAGCGCGGCGGTCCCGGTGCCGGCCGCGCTGAGCACGCCGACACCGGTCACGACGGGCCGGACCGGCAGGGCGGGCCGGGCGGCGGACGCGGTGGCGGTGGGCGTGGCGTGGCGGGTCATGACCGGGGGGCTCCGGTGGCGTCGGCGAGCGTCTCGGCGGGTCTGTCGGCGACGGCGTCGGGGCCGGCGTCCGGGCCGGCCGCCGCGAGGACGGCCGCGCGGAACACCGCGACGGCGTCGTCCACCGTCCGGACCGACTCGAACTGCTCGTCGTCGAGGTCCGCTTCGATGCCGTAGCGCTGCTCGAACTCGGCGATCAGCCAGGTGAGTTCGAGCGAGCCGAGCTCGTCGGGGACGTCCTCGGCGGCGCGCTGCCCGAACGCCGCGAGCATCTCCAGGACCTCGGCCCGGTCGGGGCGGGCGAGGTCGGTCACGCCGGGCTGCCCGAGGCGGCGGTGGCGGTCGCGGGGGCGGCGGCGGTCGCGGCGGCGATCCGGGTGGCGACGTCGTTGGTGAACTCGTCCAGCGTCATCAGCGCGGTGCTCTCCATCTCGTCCAGGTCGAACTTGACCCCGAACTCGTCCTCGACCTGGACCGAGAGGTCGGCGAGGGCGAGGGATTCGAGGTCCAGGCCGGCCGGGCCGAGGTCGGTGTCGCCGGTGACCTCGGAGACGTCGTACTGCATCTCGGCCAGGGCGGCGAGGACGAACGCGCGGATGCGGTCCTGCATGGTGTGCTCCTTGTGCCCGGGCGCGTGCGGCGGCCCGGGGTGGTCGGGGAGGTGGAACGGGTGGTGCACCGACGGGCAGGAGGTGGCTGCCCGTCGGGGAAGGCGGACCGGCCCCTCGAGGCGGGTCCGGTGCCGCGGGGCCGGGCTCAGTCGGCGGCGGCGCGCAGCGCGACCGGGTCGCGCAGCAGCTTTCCGGTGGCGGTGCGGGGCAGTCGCGGCAGGAAGGCCAGCCGGCGCGGCCGCTTGTAGGCGGCGAGCTGCCGGGCGAGCCCGTCGTGGACCAGCGCCGGGTCGGCGCCGTCCTCGGCGGCGAGGTAGGCCTCGATGGCGCCCTCGTCGAAGACCACCACGGCCTCGCGGACCTCCGGCAGGGCGGCGATGGTCTGCTCGACCTCGGTCAGGTCCACCTTGAGCCCGCCGATCGAGACCTGCGAGTCCCGGCGGCCGAGCACGGTGACCCGGCCGGTGGCCCGGTCCAGGACGGCGGCGTCGCGGGTGTGCAGCCAGCCGTCCGCCCAGCGGGTCGGGTCGTCGAGCCCGGGGTAGGGGGAGGCGGCGGTGCCCAGCTGCAGTTCGCCGTCGACGAGCCGCAGCCGCATGCCGTGCACGGGGTCCTTGGCCGGGTGCAGGGTGCCGTCCAGGTCGGTGGCGATCACCCCGAGTTCGGTCATCCCGTACATGGTGCCGAGCGGGACGCCGTACCGCGCGGTGAACGCGGCGGGCAGGCCCGGCCGGACCAGTTCGCCGGCCACCACCATCCGGCGCAGCTGCGGCAGTGCTGGCGGATCGGCCGCGCCGGCCAGCAGTTCGGCGTGGAACGGCACGCCGATCACGGTGGTCGGCCGCTCGTCGGCGGCGACCGCGGCGAGGATGCCCGCCGCCGTCATCCGGTCCGGGACGGTGAGCGGGGCGCGCGCGTGCAGGCTGTTCAGCAGGCCGCCGACCAGGCCGAGCACGTGCACCACCGAGGAGAGCAGGACGACCCGCTCGCCCTCGCCGGGGAAGTCCGCGAGCCGCCGGTAGCAGTCGAGTTCGCGGATCAGGTCGCCCGCGGTGCGGGCGATCACCTTGGCCGGGCCGGTGGACCCGGAGCTCAGCTGGACCAGCGCGTGGCCGGTCCGGGCCGGTCGGCCTGCGGGCAGCGCCACGGCCACCGGGTCGACCACGGAGTACCCGCGCAGCGCCGAGCCCGCGGTCGGCCGGCCGGAGCCGACCAGCACCTGCGGGGCCAGCCGTTCCACCGCCAGCTCGACCTCGTGGTCGGTCAGCCGGTGGTCCAGCAGGGCCACTTGGGCGCGCAGCCGCCACGCGGCCAGCAGCACCGCGACGAAGCCCAGCGAGGGCGGCAGTCGCAGCGCGATGGTGCCGCCGGGGCCGAGGCCGGCCGCGGCGAGGTGTCCGGCCTGCTCGGCGACCAGCGCGCGCAGGGCGTCGCGGTCGACGGGCGGGCCGAACCGGAGGCTCTCCTCACCCCCGGGACCGGCCAGCAGCACCCGGTCGACCCAGTCGGCGGGAGCATCGGCGTGCGGGGGTGAGGAGGGCGGCGGAGAAGAAGGGGAAAAGCCGGTCAACGCCACTCCACACAGTGAGGAGATTTGTCATGAACGCTGTCTACATGCCATCACCAGCAATGCGTCCAATTCCGTTGCCAGACCATTGCACAGACGATTGGTCAAATCAAGGTCTATACCAATCCGGTCCAGACCTCCTACGCTGCCGACCCGGGGACCGGTCCCGAGCGCGGCCGGTCCGGGAACGAGGACGCCCGTGACACCACTCACGCTGGCCGGGATCGAACGCGCTGCGCGCGAGCAACTCAGCCCGGAAATCTGGGACTTCATAGAAGGTGGCAGCGGTGCGGAACGCACCCTGGCGGCCAACCGGGAAATGTTCGGACGCTATGCGTTCCGCCCCCGCACGCTCGTCGACGTCTCGGACTGCGCGCCGGCCGTCGACCTGCTCGGCACAACCCTGCGGCTGCCGGTCGGAATTGCCCCGATGGCCTACCACCGTTTGGTCCATCCGGACGGGGAAACCGCGACCGCCCGGGCGGCCGGAAAGGCCGGCGCCCTGCTGGTCGCCGGAATCTTCGCCAGCCGCACCCTGGAGGAGATCGCCGCCGCCGCGACCGGACCACTCTGGCTCCAGCTCTACTGGCTGCGCCGCCGCGACGCCCTCGCCGCGCTGATCGACCGCGCCGAGGCGGCCGGCTTCACCGCGCTGATGCTCACCGTGGACGCCCCCCGGATCGGCCGCCGGCTGCGCGACCTGCGCAACGGCTTCGCCGTCCCGCCGGAGATCCGCGCGGTCAACCTGGACGCCGGCCTGATGGCCGCGAGCCACCGCGCCGGACCGGGCGGTTCGGGCATCGCCGACCACGCCCGCGAGCAGTTCGACCCCACCCTGAGCTGGGCCGACCTGGCCTGGCTGCGCGAACGCAGCCGGCTGCCGCTGGTCCTCAAGGGCGTGCTCACCGCCGAGGACGCCCGCCGCGCCGCCGACCACGGCGTCGACGCGGTCGTGGTCTCCAACCACGGCGGCCGCCAACTCGACGGCGCGCTGCCCGCGCTGGCCGCGCTGCCCGAGGTGGTCGACGCGCTGCCGCCGCACATCCCGGCGCTGCTCGACGGCGGGGTGCGCGAAGGGGCCGACATCGCCGTCGCCCTCGCCCTCGGCGCCCGCGCCGTCCTGGTCGGCCGTCCCGCGCTCTGGGGCCTGGCCACCGGCGGCGAAGCCGGGGTCGGCCGCGTCCTCGACCTGCTCCGCGACGAACTGGAGCACACCATGGCCCTGTTGGGCCGCCCCCGGGCCGCCGACCTGGACCGCGACGCGCTCACCCGCTGGCCGGTTTGAGCGCGCGCCCGCCCGCTGACAACCCACCGCACGACCGAAAGACCGACACCATGACCGCACAGGACGCCTTCCCCGGCTGGGACTGGGACGACCCCGACGGCCTCGCCGGGCAGCTCGACCGGTTCAGCGCCGACGTCGCCACCTGCCGTACCCTCGAACCGGCCGCCGGCGGACTCCCGCACGACCACCGGGACTTCACCGAGCTCGGCCTCACCGGCATCGAGTTCGCCGCCTTCCGCACCGCCCACCCGGCCGGCCTCGGCACCGACCTCACCGCCCTGCGCGCCCCCGACGCGACCACCGAACCCGGCACCCTCTACCGGGTCGACGGCGACCGCTGGTTCACCCAGCTGGACATCTCGAAGCCGCTGCCCTTCGCCGACGCCAGCGTCGACTGGGTCTACGCCGAGCACCTGATCGAGCACGTCACGATGCCCGTCGCCGTCGGCTGGCTGCGCGAGGCCCGCCGGGTGCTGCGCCCCGGCGGCGTCCTCCGGATCACCACCCCCGACCTGGCCCGCTACCTGGTCGGCTATGCCACGAACGACGGCTTCCTGGCCAGGCACCGGCGCCGGCTCAGCACGCTCGGCTTCGGCCCGCCGATGCCGCAGCGCCCGGCCTTCCTGGTCAACCAGATCTTCCGGCACTTCGGCCACCAGTGGATCTACGACCTCGACGAGCTGCGGCACGTCCTCACCCTGGCCGGCTTCGAGGCCGGGCGGATCCGCCACTGCGCCTACCGGCAGGGCGCCCGCGCCGACGTCGCGGACCTGGACACCGCCTTCCGCACCGACGAGACCGTCTACGTCGAGGCCGACCGCTGACCCCTCACCCCAGGGACCCACCATGCCACTGCACCCCCAGGCCCAGGCCCTGCGCGACCGCCGCGCGAGCGCCGGCACACCCCCGCTCTACGAGCTCACCCTCGCCGAGGCCCGGGCCGCCGACCTCGCCGACATCCGCGCCGCCGCCGGCACCCCCGAGCCCGTCGCCGCCGTCGAGGAGCACCGCCTCCCCGGCCCCGACGGCGAGCTCACCCTGCGCCTCTACCGGCCTGCGGACCCCATCCTTCCGGGCCGCCGGCTCCCCGTCCTGCTCTACCTGTTCGGCGGCGGCTGGACTCTCGGCTCGCCCGACACCAGCGATGCGATCTGCCGCGCCCTGACCAACGCGGTCGGCTGCGCCACCGCCTCCGTCGGCTACCGGCTCGCCCCCGAACACCCCTTCCCCGCCGCCGTCCACGACTGCCACGCCGCCGCCCGGTGGCTCGCCGCCAACGCCGAGGCGCTCGGCCTGGACCCGGACCGGCTGGCCGTCGGCGGCGACAGCGCGGGCGGCAACCTCGCCGCCGCGCTCACCCTGCTCGCCCGCGACCACGGCGGCCCGGCCCTGCGCCACCAGCTGCTGGTCTACCCCAACACCGACCACGGCGCCGACACCCCCTCGCTGCGCGAGCACGACGACCCGGCGCTGTTCAACCGCCGCTCGGTCGCCTGGTACTGGGGCCACTACCTGGCCGACCCGGCCGACGGCGCCCACCCGCACGCCTCCCCGCTGCGCGTCCCCGACCTGTCCGGCCTGCCGCCCGCCACCGTCGTCACCGCCGAGTACGACCCGCTGCGCGACGAGGGCGAGCGGTACGCCGAGGCGCTGCGCGCGGCCGGCGTCCCGGTCGAGACCCGCCGCTACGCCGGGATGCCGCACGGCTTCTTCGCCATGACCGGCACCCTGGACGACGCCGCGGCCGCCCAGGCGTACGCGGCCGCCCGGCTGCGCGAGGCCCTGGCGTGACGGCCCCGGCGCTGACCGGTCCGGCGCTGACCGGCCCGGCCCCGCTGCCGCTCGCCGAGCTGCACGCCTCGCTGGCCGACCCGCTGCTCGACGCGATGACCTTCCTCAACGAGGTCACCACCCGCTACCCGGGGGCCGTCTCCTTCGCCCCCGGCCGCCCCTACGAGGGCTTCTTCGAACCCGAGGACGTCCCCGCCTACCTGGACGCCTACCTCGACCACCTGGCCGCCACCGGCCTGAGCCGGGACGCGATCCGCACCACGTTGTTCCAGTACGGGCCGACCAAGGGCGTCATCGCCGACCTGGTCGCCCGCACCCTGGCCAACGACGAGGGCCTCGCGGTGGCCCCCGAGGCCCTGGTGCTGACCGTCGGCGCCCAGGAGGGCATGCTGCTGACGCTGCGCGCGCTGTGCGCCGGGCCGGACGACGTGGTGCTGGTCAGCTCGCCCTGCTACGTCGGCGTCACCGGCGCCGCCCGGCTGCTCGACCTGGCCACCGTCCCGGTCCCGGAGGGCCCCGACGGCGGTCCCGACCCGGCCGCCGTGCAGGCCGCGGCGCAGGCCGTCCGGGCCTCCGGGCGGCGCCCGCGCGCCCTGTACGTCGTCCCGGACTTCGCCAACCCCTCCGGCACCTCGATGCCCGTCGAGGCCCGGGCCCGGCTGCTGGCGACGGCCGCCGCGGCGGACCTGCTGGTGATCGAGGACAACCCGTACGGCTTCTTCGCCCGCGACGCGGCCGAGCGGCCCACCCTGAAGGCGCTGGACCGCGACCGCCGGGTGGTCTACCTGGGCTCCTTCGCCAAGACCTGCTTCCCCGGCGCCCGGCTCGGCTACGTGGTCGCCGACCAGGAGGTGGCCGGTCCCGGCGGGCGGCGCAGCCTGCTCGCCGACGAGCTCGCCAAGCTGAAGAGCATGACGACGGTCAACACCCCGGCCCTCAGCCAGGCCGTGATCGGCGGCATGCTGCTGACCCACGACTGCCGCCTGCGGGCCGCCAACGCCCCTGCCACGGCCCACTACGCGGCCAACATGGCGGCCCTGCTGGCCGAGCTGGAGCGGCACTTCCCGGCCGCCGAACGGGCCCGGCTGGGCCTGTCCTGGAACGTGCCGGAGGGCGGCTTCTTCGCGGTGCTCACGGTGGGCTTCGCGGCCGACGACGCGGCGATGGAGCGCTGCGCGCGGGACTTCGGGGTGCTCTGGACGCCGATGGCGCCGTTCTACCCGGCGGGTGGCGGCGAGCACCGGCTCCGGCTGTCGATCAGCTCGCTGACGCCGGGGCAGATCACCGACGGGGTCGGCCGGCTGGCGGACTTCATCCGCGCCGAGACCGCCCACGCGGTGGCGCGGTAGTCCACCGACCGGCGAGCCCGGTCCCGGTACGCACGACGGCGGCGCCTCCTGGAAGCAGGGGGCGCCGCCGTCGTCGCGCGCGGGAGTGGCGGCCGACTGCCCGGCGGCCGTCAGCAGGCCTCAGCGGGCGTCGGCTGCCCGAGGGTCCTTCTCGGCGCCCTTCACCGGGGGCTTGGCCGCGGCGATCTTGGCCGGAGGCTTCGCGGCGGTGACCTTGGTCGGCGGCTTGGCGGCGACCGCCTTCACCGAGGGCTTCGCCGCGGCGACCTTGGCCGGGGGCTTGGCGGCGACCGCCTTGACCGGCGGCTTCGCCGCCACGCCGTCGGCCACGACCACGGCCGCCGGCCGGGCCTCGGCGGCCTTGACCGGCGGCTTTGCCGCGGCCGGGGTCGCGGCGAGCAGGCCCACCGCCGGCAGCGCGGCGATCACCCCGCCCGCGACGGCCAGACGGGTGCCCCGGCGCCGGGCGGGTACGGCGGCGCGACCGGCGGCAGGGGTGTGGTCGGACGGGGTGCTCATGCGGTTCCTCTCGACGAACGGACGATCGGCTGACCCGACGATAGGCCCGCCCATCGGCCGCGACAACCAACCGTCCACCGTCCGACCACCGATGACGGACCGACAGTCGAGCGACCCGTCCCGCCTGCTGCCGCCGTCCGAGGGGCTCAGCGCACCCGGGTCGAGAACAGCCGGGCCGACCAGTACACCGCCGCGGCCGTCATCAGCGTGACCACCAGCAGGCCCTGCCAGACCACGGCGTCCCCGACGTGGCCCGCGAACAGCGCGCGCATGCCCTCCACGGCCCAGTAGAAGGGGTTCCACTTGGCCATCGTCTGCAGCCACATCGGCGCCAGCGCCAGCGGCAGCAGCGTGCCCGAGAGCAGCGCGATCGGCTGGGCGACGGTGTTCACCACCGGCGCCATCGCCTCGTCGGCGGGCAGCACCAGCGCGATCCCGTAGGAGATCGTCGAGGTCATCAGCGCCAGCAGGCCCATCAGCAGGAAGGCCAGCACCAGGTCCAGCGGCCCGACCCGCAGGCCGAACGGCAGCGCGATCAGCGTGATGATCACCGCCTGGAAGAGCAGCGCCACCGTCTCGCGCAGGGCCCGGCCGAGCAGCAGGGCGAGCCGGCTGACCGGGGTCACCCGGGCCCGCTCGATGATCCCGGCCCGCAGTTCGCCGAGCAGGCTGAAGCCGGTGTACAGGCCGCCGAAGATGCACAGCACCGCCAACAGGCCCGGCACGTAGATCTGGTAGGCCTCGGCGTAGCTGGTGGCGCCCATCGGCGCCAGCACCTTCTTCAGCAGAGGTGCGAAGAGCAGCAGGTAGAAGACGGGCTGGATCACCCCGACGGCGATCCAGACCGGCGTTCGCCACATCAGCAGCAACTGGCGCTGGAAGACCAGCCAGGTGTCGCGGGCGAGCTTCATGAGGGCCCCTCCTCGGGGATCCGGAGGTGCGGTCAGGCCTGCTCGATGGAGCGGCCGGTACGGGCCAGGAACACGTCGTCCAGGCTGGGCCGTTGCAGCTGCACGGTGCCGGTGGTGACGCCGGCGCCGTCCAGGGCGCGCAGCAGCCGGGGGACGGCGGCGGCCCCGTCGTCCAGGTAGAGCCGCAGCCCGTCCTCGTCGCGCAGCTCCAGCCGGTGCAGGTCCGGCAGGCCGGGCTGCTCGCGCAGCGCCTTGGCGGCCCGTTCGGCCTCCCCGGCGCCGAGGCCGATGAGCACGACGTCGCCGGAGATCTCGCGCTTGAGCGCCTCCGGGGTGCCCTCGGCGACGATTCCGCCGTGGTCGACGATGGCGACCCGGTCGCAGAGCGCGTCGGCCTCGTCCAGGTAGTGGGTGGTGACGACGACGGTCATGCCCTCGTCGCGCAGCCGGCGGATCTCGGTCCAGACGTGGCCGCGGCTGGCCGGGTCGAGGCCGACCGTGGGCTCGTCCAGGAACAGCACCTTGGGGGCGTGGATGACGCCGAGCGCGATGTCCACCCGGCGGCGCTGGCCGCCCGAGTAGGTGCGGCACGGCCGGTCGGCGAACTCGGTGAGCTCGAAGGCCTTGAGCGCCTCCACGGCGCGGGCCTGCGCGGTGGCCTTCCCGGCGCCGTGCATCCGGGCCTGGAGGACGAGTTCCTCGCGGGCGGTGACGGCGTCGGTGGTGCCGCCGCCCTGGGCGACGTAGCCGATCCGGCGGCGGACCTCGGCGGGGTCGGCGAACAGGTCGGCGCCGGCGATCCGGGCGGTGCCGCCGTCCGGGCGGATCAGCGTGGCGAGCATGCGGAGCGTGGTGGTCTTGCCGGCGCCGTTGGGGCCGAGGAAACCGAAGATCTCACCCGCCGCCACGTCCAGGTCGATGCCTCGGACTGCGTCGACCGGGGGCTGGCCGCGTTTCTTGGAGGTATAGGACTTGAGCAGCCCCTTGGTCTCGATCAACCAGAACTCCCGAGCGGGGATGGATTTCCGGGGCGCCTGGAAGCGGCGCGCGGGGCACCGGAGAAGTGGTGCTGCGGGCCACCCTAGGGGCTGCGGCGCCCCGGAAACAATGGCCTAGACCAATGGATTGACCGTGGGTTCGGCCGGGCGGGCACCGTTCGCGACCAGCGCCTCGACCCGGTCGGCCGCCGTCACCGCCCCGCCGCCGGCCAGCAGTTCCGCGCCGACCCGTGCCGCCGCCCGCCGGTACCCGGGCTCGGTCAGCACGGCGTGCAGCCGGGCGGCGAGCCGTTCCGGCGTCACCCGGGCGAACGGCACCCGCAGCCCGGCCCCGGAGGCCGTCAGCTGGGCCGCCACGAACGGCTGGTCGTGCCGGATCGGCGCCGCCACCACCGGCAGTCCGTGCGCCAACGCCTCGCCGACGGTGTTCATCCCGCCGTGGCAGAGCACCGCGTCCAGCGCCCCGCGCCCCATCAGCTCCAGCACCGGCGCCCGGTCCACCGCCAGCGCGTGGGCGGGCAGTTCGGGCAGCAGCTCGCGCGGCGCCGCGAACACCGCCTGCACCTCGGGCCCGCACAGCGCGACCGCCCGCACCGCCCGGGCCAGGAAGTCCGCGCCCAGCTCGCCGGCCAGCGTGCCCATGGTGACCAGCACCCGCCGCCGGCCCGGCAGCAGGGCGTCCCAGGGGAACGCCGGGTCGGCCGGCCGGTCCGCCAGCACCGGCCCGACCAGCGCGTACTCCGCCGGGAACGGCTTCGGCCCGGTCAGCGCCGGCCCGGTGAAGGCGAGCACCAGGTCGGGGGAGAAGCGCGGGTCGGCGTACTCCTCCTCGGGCAGCCCGGCCCGCCGCCATAGCCCCTGGAGCAGGCCGGTCGTCCACGCCTCCACCTGCGGCAGCCCGCGCAGCGGCCGCCCCAGCTCCATCGCCCCCGGCGCCAGCGTGCCCCAGGGCAGCCGGTGCCGGTGCGCCACCAGTGCCCCGGCCGGCGTGTGCTGGTCGACCAGCAGCGCGTCCGGCCGGAACTCCCGCACCGCCGTGTCCAGCGCCTTCGCGGTGAACCGGGCGTACGGGACGATGAAGCCCTCCCAGAGCGAACGGACCGCGGCCAGCCCGTGCCCGCCCTGCGCCCGGAAGGCCCGGGTGCCGGTGCCGAAGACCCGGGCGTCCGGGCCGAGCAGCGGCCGCAGCACCGACTCGGTGCCGGTCCAGGCCACCTCGTGGCCGCGTGCGACCAGCTCGCGGGCCAGGCCGACGGTCGGGTTGACGTGCCCGGTGAGCGGGGGGACCACCAGCAGGAACCGGCTCATCGGGCGTCCTCCACTCGGGGTTCGGTGGCCCGGGGTTCGGTCGCTCGGGCGACCTCGGTGTGGCCGTCCGGCGCGGGCAGCAGACGCTCGACGTCGGCGACGGTCAGCGCCTCCAGCCCGGCCAGGTCCAGGCCGGCCCGCAGCGCGCCGAGGTCCGCCGCCGGCCCGAAGCGCTCGCGCAGCAGGCAGTCGAGCGTGGTCAGTTCGACCTCGTCCAGCAGCAGGTCACCGTCCAGCCGGTCCTGCGGCGTCACCGCCAGGCCCCACTCGGGCGGCGCCTGGGCGGCCTCGGTCAGCAGCGCCAGCACGGCCGGCCGGACCGGCGGGACGGGGGCGATGGGTTCACGATCGGTCATCCGGTACTCCACCTGCTCGACGGCGCGGGGGCGAGGAAACGGCGGCACGGGACGGGCGCGAAACATGCGCGATCCGTGCGTGAGGTGTGCGGGATGTGTGCCGCAACCGCCCGAGATCACTTGTGCGGACCCGTCGGGCGTGGGAATACTAGCCCGCGTGACCGCACTGGAGGCAGTGGCCGTTCACCTCCCCCACCACACCGTGCCCATCGAGGCAGTGGGCGAGCGCATCGGCCTGACCCCACGTCAACTCAAACTCTTCCGCCGCTTCCACGGCCTGGACCAGCTGCGACTGGACCCGGACGGGAAGCTGCCCGACCTGCTCGGCGCCGCCGTCGACGCCCTCCCGGAGCTGCGCGGACGCGAACGGCACGTCCGTTTCGTGATCCACGCGCGCAGCATGCCGGTGGCCGTGCCGTACCCGCTCAACCCCCTGCACGACCTGCTCCACCGGTACGGCCTCGGCCACGCCCAGGCCTTCACCGTGACCCACCACGCCTGCGCGGTCGGCCTGCTGGCCGTCGACCTGGCCGGACGCCTGCTCGCCGGAGACCCCGACCGGGAGGCGCTGGCCCTGGTGCTGACCGGGGAGAAGACCTTCACCAAGGACGCCCAGGTGGTGCCCGAGACCGGCATCTTCGCCGAGGGCGCGGCCGCCTGCCTGGTCAGCGCCCACGGCGAACGCGACCGGGTGCTCTCCTACGCGGTGCGCCAGCGCCCCGAGTTCGACGGCCGGCTGGCCGAGGACGCGGACCTGCTCGCCCGCTACCAGCGCGAGTACCCGGCCGTGATGATCGAGGCGATCGAGGCCGCCCTCGACCAGGCCGGCCTGGCCCTCGACGACCTCGCCGTACTGCTCCCGCACAACGTCAACCAGGCCTCCTGGCGGATGATCTGCCGCCGGATCGGTTTCCCGATCGGGAAGGTGGTGCTGGACAACGTCCCCGCGGTCGGGCACAGTTTCGCTGCGGACGGCCTCATCAACCTGCACTCCGCCACCACGCGGGGGCAGCTCCGGCGCGGCGACCGGTACCTGCTCGCCTCGGCCGGCATCGGGGCGACCTTCTCCGCCATGGTCGTCGAGCACTGACGCCTTCGTCGGCCCGCCGCTCCGGACGCCGGTCTCCCGGCGTCCCCGCCCACTCCAGCACGACTCCACCACGACTCCACCACGCACGACGGGACGGTCCCATCCATGTCAGATCAAGTGGTCCAGACCACCGACACCGAGCTGCGCGACCGGATCCTGCACAGCCTCGGCGAGCTGATCCCGCGCGTCCTCAAGCGGGACCTGCCCGAAATCCCCGAGAACGCCTGCCTCTTCGACGACCTCGGCCTCACCTCGGCGGGCACCATCGAGCTCATCCTGGAGGTCGAGGAGGCGCTCGACATCCAGGTCGACGTCGAGCAGATCACCGAGGACGACCTGCGCTCGGTGAGCAAGCTCGCCGACTACGTCGCCACGCACCTCATCGCCGAGGACTGACCGGTGCCCGCCGCACCCGCCCCGGCGGGACGGTCCCTCGCCCTCACCCGGGTGCTGACGCGGCACGCCGACGGCCGCTCCGAACACTCCCTCGACCCCGACCTGCGGGTCTTCGTCTCCGACCTGGTCCGCCCCTACGGCCTGCCGCTGCGCGAGGACCTGCTGACCGAGGGCGCCGGCCACGCCTACGAGGAACTCGCCGCCGGCCTGCTCGGCGCGGCCCTCGGCCCGGACGAGCCCGCCGACCTGCTGATCCAGGCCTTCGACTCACCCGACGTCCGCCCCGGCGCACCCACCTCGCTCGCCCTCAGCCGCTCCTGCGCCGGCACGCCCACCGCACTCGCCCTCTGCGACCAGGGCACCGCCGGCGCGTTCAGCGCGCTGCGCGTCGCCGACGCGTACCAGCGCACCGGCGCCGCCCGCCGCGCGGTCGTCGTCCTCGCCGAGCAGACCACCCTGCACTACCGGCCCGCCGAGCCGGTCACGCTGCCCGAACGGCACTGCGCGGTCGTCCTGGTCTGCGAGGAAGTCCCCGCGGGTGACGGTGATCTGACGATCCATCAGGAAAGCATGGCGGACGACGAATCCGCCGCCAAGGAGGTGCGACAGCAGGCCGAGGCGCTCGGCGAACGGACGGCCGTCCTGCTCTCCGCCGGCCTGGACGTGCCGTACCCCGATGCCGTCGTCACACCCCCCGGGCAGCCGTTCACCGGCCTCTGGTCCGAACTCGCCGCCCGGCTCCAGGCCTGGCGCGCCGAACGGCGGCCCGTCCTGCTCGCCGACCTCGACCGGCGGCTCGGCGTCCTGTCCACCCTGACCCTGCGGGCCGGCCCGTGACCGAGGACCGCATCGACGTCTGGCTGATCCCCACCGACCAGCCCGACCCCGTGGTCCGCGCCCTGTACGAACTCCTCGACCCGGCCGAACGCGCCCGCGCCGCCGGCCCCGACACCCGCTTCGGCCGACGCTTCACCGTCACCCACGGCGCCGTCCGGCAGCTCGTCGGCGCCCGGCTCGGCCGCGACCCCGCCGCCCTCACCTGGCGGTACGGGCCGCGCGGCAAACCCGCGATCGACGGGATCGCCGTCAACCAGTCCGGCTCGGGCGCCCTCGCCGCGCTCGCCCTGACGGACGAGGGCCGCGCCGTCGGCGTGGACGTCGAGGAGGTGCGCGACCCCCGCACCGCCACCCGGCTCGCCACCCGGTACTTCCCCGCCGGGGAGGCGGCCCTGATCGCCGAAGCCCCCGACCCCGCCGCGCGGTTCACCACCCTCTGGTGCCGCCGCGAGGCCTGCGTCAAGGCGTACGGCGGCCGGCTGGTCCAGGGCCTCGGCCTGCCGGTGACCGGCCCCGCCCCGGTGCTGCTCGCCGACCCGGGCGCGCTCGGAACCGGCCCCTGCCGGGTCGACGACGTGCCCGTCCCCGGCCCGTTCCGCGCCGCCGTGGCCGCCGTCGGAACCCGCCCGTTCCACCTGGCGGTCCACACCTGGCACGCCAATGAACGTCAACTGCTCGGCAGTTGACGACCCGTCAAGCAGAAGGACGCCTACCGACGTGACCCACGACGCGAGCGGGAGCATGAGCGGGAGCGGCAGCCGGATCACCGTCCGCTACGGCGGCGCGAGCAGCGGCTCCGGGCCGCTCACCCTCGGCCAGGACAACATGATCCGCTGCATCCGCACCTCCCGGCCCGAACAGATCAACAAGGAATCGGTCTGGCCGGTCCCCGACCGCACCACCCTGCCCGCCGCCCTCGACGCGCTCCGCGCCCTGCTGGAACGCCACGAGTCGCTGCGCACCGCCTTCCCGCCCGGCCCCGGCGCCGACGGCTTCCCGGAGCGCCAGGAGGTGCGCCCCGACGGCGAGTTCACCGTCACCACGGTCCCCGTCGAAGGCCGGGACGAACGCGAGGTCCAGGCGCTGGCGGAGGAGGTGGGGCGGGCCGACGTCGCCGTCCCGTTCGACCTCGCGGCCGCCCCCCGACTGCGCTTGCTCCTCCTCACCGACGGCGGACTGGTCCGCCGACTGGTCGTCGTGGCCTGCCACGCGGGCGTCGACGGCGCGGCCGTCACCCTGCTCATCCAGGACTGGCTCGACCTCGCCGCCGGCAAGGAACTCCCGCCGGCCACCTCCCGCACCCCGCTCCAAGTCGCCGCCCAGGAACAGAGCCCGCAGGGCCGCCGGAAGACCGCCGCCGCGCTCAAGCACTGGGAGACCATCCTCACCACCGGCCCGCAGGCCGTGTTCGCCGCCGACGGCATCACCGGCCCGCCGAACGGCCTCGCCACCCTGCTGCTGCGCTCCCGCGCCGCCGCCACCGACCTCGACGCCCTCTGCCGCCGCACCGGCGCGAGCCCCTCGGTCGTCCTGCTCGCCGTCTTCGCCGCGCTCACCGCGCACCGCGCCGACCGCCCAGACCTGGTGTTCGCCGCCCTCTCCGCCAACCGCCAGCGCGCCGCGCTCGCCGACCACATCGGCACCCTCGCCCAGGACGCGCTGCTCTCCCTCGACACCGGCACCGCCGACCTCGACGAACTGATCGGCCGCACCAAGGCCGCCTCCTTCACCGGCTACTGGCACAGCACCCTCAACGCCGACAAGGTGTGGCAGCTCGTCGAGGACGTCGCCGAACGGCGCGGCGCCCGCTTCAGCCGCCAGGTCGCCGTCAACGACCTCAGCCTCGCCATCCCCGAGTCGGTCTACGACACCCGCCCCAGCCCGGCCGCCGACCCCGAGGTGCAGTGGCTGCCCGACCAGCCGCTCCCGGTCCGCCTGCTGCTCAACATCCTGCGCACCGCCGGCAGCCTGGAGTTCATCCTGCTCGCCTGCCCCCAGGTCCTCGACCGCGCGGAGACCGAACGCTTCGCCCGCGCCCTGCCCGCCGTCCTCGCGGCCGCCGCCCACCGCCCGCTCCCGCTCACCGAACTGGCCGCCCTCAGCGGCCTGCCACCCGCCACCCGCACCGGCGACTGGCAGCGGATCGACGCGAACTGGATCGACCTCGCCGCCGTCCGCACCCTCCTCGCCGACGCCCTCGGCCCAACGGCGACGGCGATCCAGGTCAGCTACGCCGACGACCGCCTCACCGCCCGGATCGCCACCACCGACCCCACCCTCACCCCCGCCGCCGCCCACCACGCGGTGATCGCCACCCTCCCCGGCCGCGACACCGCGATGGCCCCGCAGTACTACGTCATCCACCACCACACCAGCGCCCTCCCACCCACCTGGACCGCCACCCCACCCACGACCGAGGGCGCCGGCCGGGCAGGCTGACACCCGCTACCCGCCCCACCTCCGCTGTGTGCGGGCGCGCACCGGGCTCTGACCGGCGCGCGCCACCCTGTTCCTCTCCCACGACGCCCGGCCCCCACCCTCGCTGTCCACCGCCACACCCACGGTCTCACTCCGCGGCCACGCCATCCCCGGACGCGGCCCACCGCGCATCCCCGCGCGTGCGGGGCCGAGCGCAGTGCGAGCGCTGCCGGACCATCAACCCGGGGGCCATCCCCGCGCGTGCGGGGCCGAGGCTTACTGAGCTGCGATGTTATCGGGGGAATAGGGCCGTGAGCATCGGTCCGGCTGTTGTGGTCGGTCGGGTCTGCGGCGGCCGACCATTGGCTGCCGATTCTCGCCGATCCGAAACTCAGGGGCCGGTCGTTCTGATGATCGCTCTGCCGCTGGTTGCCACGGCCGTGGTCCGCGCCACTTGCGCGGCCCCGTGCGGCGTAGCCCGGTCACCGGCACACGAACGTCGCCGGCCCGCTGCATCGCCCGCCACTTCCCTCCTCTCCCCGCTGCGCGTGGTGCGGGCCCGGCGGAGACTGGGGGTGGATCGCGCCCCCGGGGACCGTGGGGCCAGTCGCGCCGCCGCTCGTGTCGCCGGGAGGGCCATGCTGCTCGGACTCACCACCGCCCTGGTCGCCACCGTCTGCTTCGGCTTCGGCTCGGTCTTCCAGGCCAGCGGCGCGCGCGAGGCGCCGCGCGCGGACCGGGTGCGGGTCGGCCTGCTGGCCGCGCTGGTCCGCTCCTGGCGGTTCCTCCTCGGCACCGGCCTGGACATCGCCGGCTTCGTCCTGAGCATCGTCGCCCTGCGCAGCCTCCCGCTGTTCCTGGTCCAGGCGGTCACCAACTCCAGCCTGGCCGTCACCGCGCTCGCCGCCGCCCGACTGCTGGGCGCCCGGCTGCGCCGGGGCGACCTGGTCGGCATCGTCGCCGTGGTCGCCGGGCTGACCCTGCTGGCGTTCGGCTCCGGCAGCGAGGGACGGGACCACGCGCCACCCGCGTTCCACTGGGCGCTGCTCGCGACGACGGCACTGATGCTGTTGCTCACCTTCATGCTCGCCCGCCGCCGCGGCAACGCCGCCGCGGCCGGACTGGGCCTGCTCGCCGGGGTGGGGTTCGGCGTGACCAGCCTGGCCGTCCGGATCCTCGACGTGTCCGGCCCGCTCGGGGTGTTCACCGATCCGGCGGCGTACGGACTGGCGCTGGGCGGCCTCGGCGGCTACCTCGCCTACGCGCTCGCGCTCCAGCGCGGCACGGTGACAGCCGCGACCGCCGCCGGGACGGTCTCCGAGACCTTCGGCCCGGCGCTGGTCGGGGTGGTGGCGCTCGGCGACACCGCCCGGCCCGGCTACGCCTGGTGCGCGCTGACCGGCTTCGCGGTGGCGGTCGGCGGGACCTTCGTGCTGTCCCGCTTCGGCGAGGTGGACGCCGAGGTGGACGGCCCGCTCTCGCCGGCCACCGCCCCCACCCCGGTCGCCCGAACGGCGCCGCCATGCGAAGGTGATTTGCCGGACAAAACGGACGGCGAGGCGCGCACAGAGCGGCAGGTGCCATGACCACGGACGACGTCCACCATCCAGCTGCCCGTACGGCCTCCCGACGGGCCCGCCCCCGCCCGGCGGACGACCCGCCCGTCGTCCTGATCACCGGCGCCTCCTCCGGCATCGGCGCCTCGACCGCCGTCCGCCTCGCCGCCGCGGGCTGGCGGCTGTTGCTCTCCGGCACCGACCAGGCCCGCCTCGACGCGATCGCCGCCCGCACCGGCGGCCGTCCGCTCCCCGCCGACCTCGCCAAACCCGACGGCGCGCAGCGCCTCGCCGAGGCCGCCGTCGGCGCGGCGGGCCGGGTGGACGCGCTGGTCGCCAGCGCAGGTCTGGGCTGGCGCGGCCCGTTCGCGCAGACGCCCGCCGACACCCTGGACCGGATGCTGGAGGTCAACCTCGCCGCCCCGCTGCGGCTGGCCCGCCTGCTCCTGCCCGGCATGCTGGAACGTGATCGCGGCCGGATCGTCCTGCTCGGCTCGATGGCCGGTCAGGTCGGGGTCCGCGACGAGGCCGCGTACGCGGCGACCAAGGCCGGGCTGACCATGTTCGCCGAGAGCCTCTGGTACGAGCTGCGCGGCACCGGCGTCGGCGTCCGGCTCATCCTGCCGGGGGCGGTGGAGACCCCGTTCTTCGCCGCCCGGGGCACCCCCTACCAGCGCGAACGCCCCCGCCCCGTGCAGCCGGACGCGGTCGCGGGCCTCGTCCTCGCCGCGCTCACCACCGACCGCGACCGCTTCTTCCTCCCGCACTGGCTGGACTTCCCGGCCCGCCTGCACGGCGCCGCGCCGGGCCTGTTCCGGCGGATGGCGTCCCGGTTCGGCTGAGGGTGCTCCTCCGCCTGGGCGCCGCGGCCGTCGGCGTCGAACTGCTCCACCTCGCCCCGGCCGCCGTCCGCCTGCCGCCCGTCAAACGCCACCTCGCCCGCCGCACCGCCGGCTACGGCGACCCCGGCCACATCGCGCTCACCTTCGACGACGGCCCCGACCCGCGCGGCACCCCGCCGATCCTGGACGCCCTCGACGACCTCGGGATCCGCGCCACCTTCTTCCTGCTCGGCGCGATGCTGGAACGCGCCCCCGACCTCGGCCGCGAACTGGTCCTCCGCGGCCACGAGGTCGCCGTCCACGGCTGGCACCACCGCCGCCAGTACCACCCGGCCCCCGCCCGCGACCTGCGCGAACTCCGCCGCGCGACCGAAGCCGTCACCGACCTGTGCGGAGCCCGCCCCACCTGGTACCGCCCACCGTACGGAGTCCTCACCGCCGGCCCGGCCCTCGCCGCCCACCGCCTCGGCCTGCGCACCGTCCTCTGGACCGCCTGGGGCCGCGACTGGACCGCCGACGCCACCGGCCCCTCCGTCTACGCCACCGCCCGCCCATCCCTCACCGGCAGCGCCACCCTCCTCCTCCACGACTCCGACTGCACCTCGGCCCCCGACTCCTGGCAAGCCACCCTCGCCGCCCTCCCCCTCATCGCCACCCACTGCCACACCCACGGCCTGACCCTGGGCCCCCTCCGCGACCACGCCATCCCCTGAATCGGCCCCCGCGCGGGCCTGGCGGACCGCTGCGGCGCTGATGAGGATCTCGGAAAACGGCTGTGGCGGATATCTCGTGACGGTCAGCTCCAAACATCCGCCATGACCCGTGGGCCGGAGCCCGGCTCGCCGGCTACCTGCCCGTGCGACGAGCCGGGACGTGATCCTGCGGGAAGTCCGCCGGCTCCCGGACCCGCCAATCCGGACAGGTCACGGTGCTGGGAATCGACGAGTTCGCGTTCCGCAAGGGCGCCACCCCGTTCCTCCAGAACGACTGGGACGCCGTCGTCAACGGTCTGGCACTGAACTGGAGCTCCGGCGCCGTCGAAGGCCAGGTCACACGTATCAAGCTGATCATACGAGGACGCACAGCAACGCGGACGCCAGGCAGGCGATGACGCCCAAGGCGTCCGCGGGCTTGTGTGAGTGGGTTATGAAAGATCAGGGACTACGGTTGGCGCGGCCGCCCATCTGATCACCCGCCGATCCCGCGCTGACCGGCTGAGGCCATAGTGGGCTCATGAGTAGATACGCAGAGGTCATCGTTTTGGCTCGGGGGGCGGAGGAGGTGATGGAGCCCCTGACCCGCCCCGATGAGAACCGGGAATGGCACCAGTGCTTCACGCGGGTGGACGACTGGGTGTTCGCCGGACTGAACAGGCCGTCCGAGGAGTGCTACACCTGGGTCATTCAGTTCATCCGCCACAACTGGCGCGGGCTGCTGAAGCACCTGGAGTCTCTGAACTGGCCGAATCCGCACTCCGTCCAAGTCCTCGTCCGTGACGAGGACGACGACTGCTTCGGCCTGTGGATGATCTATGACGGCACACTGGCCGAGGTGCCGCTGCCACGGACGAAGCGAGAGCCCTTCGCAGCGTCCCTCACCGGGATCCTTTCCCGGACCGACCGCTACCCCGTGTCTGGTGAGCGGGGCTGAGGCCTGTCGAGCCGGGGACGCACACGCCTCCGGCGCTGCCATAGGGGTGTGAATCCCCGTCGGATTCTGACTGGTGAACATCGACCTCGCCGCTCCTCGGTTGCTTCCCGCAGCAGCGAGCAGCGGCTGCTGCGAGCCCGTGAACACAGTCACCCGTGATCGTCACGTCACGAAAGATCCGCCACAGCCAATCTCAGCGAGCATCACACTCCGTCGGCCTCACTTCTGGTCAGAGCGGGTGAGGTGCTGGGGGGAGGGGGTGTGGTGGTTCCGGGTTCGTCCGGCCCCACCCCCTCCATCGGGTGAGGTTTCACGGTCTGCCGTGCAACGGAGTAGCGGGTGTGACGAAACGCGTGCGGTGGCCGACAGCGTGGGGTGCGCAGCGCCCGCCCGGGGGCCGTGCCGGAGTGGGGTCAGAACTCCAGCACCTCGCGGTCGAGCGGATACCGCGCACGGTGTGGGCCCTCGTACGGCGAGGGCGTGATCGGCAGGACGCCGGTCGGTTGCAGGCCCAGGTTGTCGTCCCAGATCCGGGGTTCGACCTGTCCGAGGACGCGGAACTGCCGGAAGGTGAACGGCGGGCTGTCGGTCGGGAAGAACTCGGCCGTGGTCATCACCTGGAAGTGCAGGTGCGGGGTGGTGGAGTTGCCGCTGTTGCCGATCAGCCCGAGGACCTGGCCGGGCTCGACGCAGTCGCCCTCCCGGACCTTGAGCGAGCCGGGCTCCAGGTGGCCGTAGAGCAGGTAGCGGCCCGGTGCGACCTCCAGGGTGACGTGGTTGCCGACGGTGTCCTCGATCGGCGGGACGGGCGGCGTGTGGGGCGGCGGGTTGTCCGGGATTCCGTCCTGGACCTCCACCACTCTGCCGCCGGCCGCGGCCGCGACCGGCTGACGGTAGCTCAGGTAGCTGGTGAGCAGGGCGGGGTCGCCTTCCCAGGCCTGCCCTCGCTCGCCGAGCCGGTACCAGTCGATCGCGAAGCGCTGCGGCACGCCGAAACGGCCGTTGACCGGGGCGAGGCCGCGCCGGTGGTGGGTGTTGCCGCAGCACGACTCGCTGGCGTACCAGGTGCCGGGGAGGACCGGCGGGTCCAGGTCCAAGGGCGCGGTGCGGGCGGTCGGGGTGGCCTGCACCGTCTCCTCGAACGCGGCGGGGCCGGAGGCGGTCAGGATGGCACCCGAGAGCTGGTGTTCGAGGACCTCGGGCACCGCCCGGCCGGCGTCGAGGGCCAGGTCGAGCCAGATGATCCACTGTTGGGAGCCCTGGATGACGGTCGGCGTCGGCGCCGGCGGCGGCGGGGTGTACCCGTCCGCACCGGGCAGGGGGTCGCCCACCGGATTGGCGGCCTCGGCCAACGCCTGCCCGCTCAGCGAGCCGACGACCTGTCGGGTGCCGGCGTCGATGACGTCGACACGGTCGAGCCGCACCGGCGTGCTGCCGGACAGCGCGCTCGTGGTGAGCAACTCGTACGAGAGGTGCGTCCTGCCGTCCGTGGCGTCCAACGGCGTCGGTTCGGTCATCACCGCCGCCGTCAGCGGCGTGAACCGTGTACCGGGCGCCAGCGCGGCCGCACCGGTCCCGTACCCGGACCCCGCCGAGGCCACCAGCGTGCCGACTGCGAGCACGGCAGCGGCGAGCCCGCGAAGTAGCGGGCCGCGACCGGTGCGGTGACGAGGGTCGTGCTCTGCCATGGTGCTCTCTCATCCGTCGGGTCCGAGGCCCTGAAGCCCACCGGCACGCCCCACGCCGAGGCACAGGCCCATGCAACCCGGACGCGCACCCCTCCGGGCGGATGCCACCGGAACCAGGCGCCCAACTACACCCATCCAGCCGCACACGGGCCCGCGCCACCGACAGGACCAATGCGTGCGCAGGCCTGGGGAGCGCCCAAGCGTGGAGTAGGGGAATCCAGGGAGCCGTCCGGCCCGTGCGCGTGGGGAGCGACCCCGCCGTGGGACTCCCGCCCCCTCCGGGGCGCGGTCCGGCCCGTGCGCGCAGGGAGCGACCCCCGAGGGAGCGCACCGTCCCTCTGTTAAGGACTAGGGGGCCCTGGCTCGGGCTTCTCGCGCTCGCGAGCTCCTCGCCCGCCACCGTGCCGCCCTCGCCGTCGCCCTCGGCGACGCCGTCCCGCTGCGCGCCGCCCACCAGCCGGGGCCGGCTCCCGTCGCGGTGCTACGTGATCCCCCCGACCGTGGCTGGCCTGCCAGGCCGGTCCGCCGTCCGAATCCGTGAGCCGGTACCGTCGCCGGGCACCTCGTTCGTCCCACTGGGTTTGGGCAGACGAAGGGCGCAGCCCGCTGCCGGGCCGGTTCCATGGGTGGGGCGGATGCACCAGGATGTCTTCATGCAGGCTGACGGGGGTGACGGGGGCGATCTCGCGAGGGATCTGTTGCGGGCGATGCGGCGTCAGGCCGGGCAGCGCCGCTTCGTGCCGGACCGGCCGGTGCGACGTGGGCCGTTGCGTCGGCCCTTCGGCAGTGAGCCGCTGCTGCTGGCGGAGCTGATCGAGGAGTCCATGGCCGACCGGGGCTGGGTGATTCCGCCTCTGGCGGCGATCCGGGGCCGCTGGGCGGAGATCCTGGGACCGGACCTTGCCCGGAACCTTGTCCCGGAACGCTTCAGCGAGTACTCCGGCGTCCTCCATCTCGTCGCGGCCTCGAAGGCGTGGGCGACCCAGGTGCAGTTCCTGGAGCGGCAGCTACTGCAGCGGCTGCGTCATGAGCTCAAGGGTGCGGCCCCCACCGGCCTCCGGGTCACGGTGCGAGATCCTTCCAGCAGCCGGCTCCCAGCGGCAGGTCCCCGGCCTGAGCAACCGGCCACGAAGGCCCCTGTGCCCCGGGCAGGCCCGCGGTCGCTGGCGGAGGAGGACTTCCCGGTGATTACCGAAGCGGAGTTCGCCGAGGTGTTCCCCGAATCGGTGTTCCCTGACGCGGCGTTCGCCGACGGAGATGCCGGGGCTGAGTCGGGATCGGTTGACCAAGGCGAGCTCGCCCGTGAGCGGCTACGAGAGCGGCTGGTGCGCCAACGGGTGGAGGAGGAGCAGTGGCGGCGCGGCCGGGAGGATCTGCTGCGGTTGCCGCGCGGGTGGCTGGACGGGTCGGCGAACCTGAACCCCCGGCCGGTGCCGGGGGCGGGCCGATCCCGGTGGGCGGGCGCGGTGCTGGCTGCGGCCCGGCTTCGTGCG
Source organism: Kitasatospora sp. NPDC093806 (assembly GCF_040683335.1). Lineage (NCBI taxonomy): Bacteria > Bacillati > Actinomycetota > Actinomycetes > Kitasatosporales > Streptomycetaceae > Kitasatospora > Kitasatospora sp. NPDC093806. Next base: position 34,614 of record NZ_JBFBDO010000049.1, on the reverse strand, counting down.
GCTGCGGACCGCGCGGTCGGCGGGGCTGAGTAGAGTCTCTGGCTCCGGCGGGCGCAGGCTTTCCGGAGGTGGAGCACGGTGAGCAGGGGGCGTTTGTGGGTGGCGAAGCGGGCGGGCTCGGACCGGATGAGATGGCAGCATCGCGGCAGGCGGAGGCGGAGCTCCAGGACGAGCGTGACCTTCTCAGTGCGATGACGAGCTCGAGGGCGGTCGTCGCGGACGTGCTGAATGTTGTCAGCGCCGGTGATTTCCGCAGTCCGGCCCACGGTCTGGTCTTCCTCGCGGTGTTGGAGGCGTACGCGGGGGACGGGCCGCTCGATCCTGCCGCGGTCTCGGTGGCGCTGGCGGCCAGGGGTGACCTGGAGGCCATTGGAGGTGCTGCCGCGTTCGACAAGGTCATGCCGGCCGATGCGCGGGCGGGTCGTGCGGTGAAGCGCGCTCATCGGGTCCGTCAGGCGGCGGTGCGGCGGCGGCTGGCCGAGGCGGTCACGGTCATCGACCACGCGGTGGCGTCCGACGCGCCGATCGACGACGTGATCGACCTGGCCGAGAACGCCGTACTCTCGGCCACCGACCCCGACCACGTCCTCGAGGTGCCGCCGTTCTGCGACGTGGTGGAGGGAGCCCTCGATGAGATCGAGGCGATCGGCTCCGTGGCTGGCCGGATGTCGGGTGTTCCCACCGGCTTTGCCGACCTCGATGCCCTCACCAACGGCCTCCAGCCCGGCCAGCTGATCGTCATCGGCGCCCGGCCGGCGATGGGCAAGAGCACTTTGGGACTGGACCTGCTCCGGGCCTGCACGGTCCACAACAAGCTGCCGGCGGTGCTGTTCACACTGGAGCTGGGCCGCAACGAGGTCTCGATGCGGACCTTCAGCGCGGAGGCGAGGATCGCACTCCACCACATGCGCTCGGGCAACATGACCGACGACGACTGGACCCGCCTCGCCAGGCGTATGCCGGACGTGGCGGGCGCCCCGCTCTACGTCGACGACTCCGCGCGTACCCTCACCGAGATCCGGTCGAAGTGCCGCCGGCTCAAGCAGAAACGCGGCATCAAGCTGATCGTCATCGACTACGTCCAGCTCCTCGACTACGGCCTGCGCCAGTTCGCGAGCCGCTATGAGGAGATCAACGAGATCTCCCGTCACCTGAAGCTGATGGCCAAGGAACTGGACATCCCCGTCGTCGCGATCTCCCAGCTCAACCGCGGCCCCGAACAGCGCACCGACAAGAGGCCCCAGACCTACGACCTGCGCGACTCCGGAACCCTCGAGGACGACGCCGACGTCCTCATCCTCCTCCACCGCGAGGACGCCTACGATAAGGAGTCCCCGCGCGCCGGCGAAGCCGACCTGATCGTCGCCAAGCACCGCAACGGCCCCACCGCCACCATCACTGTGGCGTTCCAGGGCCACTACTCCCGCTTCGTCGACATGACCCGCGACTGACCTGCGCCGCCAGATGCGCGAGCAGGCCCTCACCCGCCAGGCCGTGCTCGACGAGGCCACAACCGAGCGGGAGGAGGTCCTGCGGCAGCACTACAACCGCCTGCGCGAGCCCGAACGGGATCACCGCCCGTCCGTCGAGGACGAGGAGGCCCTGGCCCGGGCCGCCCGCGCTCGCGAGCTCCCCGCCCGCCACCGCGCCGCCCTCGCTGTTACCCGTGGCGCCGCCGTCCCGCTGCGCCCGGCCCGCCCGCCGATGATCCTCAGCGGTGCCGCGTGATCAGGACCGCTCCACTGCCCGCCCGCCGACCGCTACCGTCGAACCTGCGGCCCGACCACCACCGGGACGCCCCGGTGACCACCTAACCAACCCCGACAGCTCGCCCCGGCCCCGATCACCGCAGGCGCGGGGAGGACCCCTCCGTCTCCGTCCTGCTCGGCAGCGCCGGCGGCTGACCCCCGCGGGTGCGGGGAGGACGTCGCCCCGCCGGTTTCCTACGACCCCGTCGTCGGCTGACCCCCGCGCGGTGTCAGCAGTTCGCTGACACCGCGCTTCGGCGGGGAGCACCGGCCGTCAGTTCTTCTCCGCCGTCTTCTGCCGCCTGGTGGCGGTGACCCGGTCGCGCTCCCGGACGACAGCCAGCTCGGCATCCCGTCGCTCGTCCAGCAGCTCCTCCAGCGCGCGCCGGGCCGCCTCGGCCTCGGCCGCCCTCGGACCCGTGGGCACCGGCGGCTCGTCGGCCTCGTTGAAGCGAGGAGGGGTCAGCTCGTAGCGCAGAATCCCCAGGGTGCCGCAGACCTCGGCCACCTTGTCGGCGGCGAGCTGGGTGGCGAGCATGTTGAAGTGGATGAAGAGGCCCCCGCCTGTCCAGGCTCCGGAGGTGTCGATCAGCGCGTCGGCCACTCCGCGCACCCGGTCGGCATGGTCGGCGACCCACTGCTCCCGCGCCCGCTCGTGCGCTTCCTCGCGGCGGAGCACGGCCACCCGGTCCCGGCCCGGAAGCGAGCCCCGGACGATGCTCTGCAGCCGCTTGGCCCGGGTCTCCGCGCTCTGCCGGGTCCGCAGCCCCTGCGCCCCGGCGACCAGGTCCCAGCTGACCCCCCGGGCGCGGGTGCTCCGGACCAGGGAGACCTCGCTGGCGTCCAGTTCGGCGCGGGCCTCGTTGAGGACGGTGAGGGCGGCCAGCAGTACCTCCTCGGGGGCCTCCGCGTCGTCGGCACCCGGGCGGGCGGACCGTGCGATCTCCGCCAAGGCCTCCTGCAGCAGATCGAGCGCCGGGGTGCAGGAGGGTCGGCTGTAGCGGTCGGCCAGCAGTTTGCGGGCGGCTTCGAGCCGGTCGTACTCGTTCATCTCGTCCATGGCGTCAGCATTCCACTGACGCGGCGCCGATGTCAGCATTTCACTGACAATCTGCTCGACGTGGCGCGCCCGCCCGCAGGGGGTCTAGCCGCCTGGGCCGCGCTCCCGACCGGGGCCCGGGAAAACCAACAGCGGCCGCGCGTGACGATACGCGCGACCGCTGTCGCATTCCGCCCGCTACCCGGGGATGCCGGCCGGGAGCTCCTGGTGCTCGGCGACGGCGGCCAGCCGGGCGGCTAGGCCGTACCCGGGGTGGGACTCCAGGCGACGGCGGCGTCGGTTGTGCCGCTGGGTGGTGCGCGGGTCCTTGTGGTCGGCGGCGTCCTGGACGTCTTCCAGTTTGTCGCCGGCGTCGAGGGCGTCGGTGATGCCGTCGCCGCGCAGGACGTGCGGGTGGATGGAGCCGGCCTGCGGCAGGCCGGTCCGGCGGCCCCGGCGCCGCAGCAGCTTCCACACCTCCGACTCGCGCAGCCGGGCGCCGGTGCGGGTGATGAAGATCGGGCCGCTGGTGCGGTCGCTGAGGTCGCCGCCACCTACCGCCACCGCCTGACCCTGCGCACCAGCCCCGAGGCCATGAACTCCCTCGCCACGCCGATCGGCGGCCAGCAGTGGACCCCGGCCGCTGAGGCCTTCACCCGGGCACGCGCCGCCGATGGCGGCCACGGGCAGTCTCGGCGCGATGGTGCGGTCCGGAAAGACACCGAGATCACCTCCCGGTTCGCCACGCAGGCAGAGCTGGATGCCTTCGGCTACACCGGTGATGTGATCGTCACCCAGACGGTCCGCACCACCGTCCGGGCCGACGGCACGCCCATCGGGAAGACCCTGACCATCCAGGGCGGCAGCACCCCGATCCTGCGGTGGGTGGATCCGGCCGACCTCGACCCGGAAGAAGCCTGAACCACCGCCGGCTGCTCGTGGCCGGCACCAGATGCCTTCCTGCACCCCAGCCCCGGACTACTGACTTCGGCTCGTCAGGGTGAATCTGTGCGAAGTGCCTGATGAGCCTGAAGCGGTGGCTGTATCCGATGGTGTGTGAGATATGCGGATGGGGGCGGGCTGACCGCTGCGGGACGGCTGCGCCGGGAGTCGGTGCGGGTGCAGGCAGCCGAGTTGTTCGAGCAGGAGGTCAAGCCAGCGGAGGTGGCCCGGCGCCTGCGGGTGAGTTCGAAGTCGGCTTACCAGTGGCACCAGCTGTGGCGCGACGGCGGGATCGAGGCGCTGGCATCGCGTGGCCCGGGCGGGTCGCGGTGCCGCCTGTCCCCGCGCTGCCTGGAGAAGCTCGCCGCGTATCTGGACCAGGGTCCGGCCGCGCACGGCTGGGTGGAGGACCAGGTGTGGACGGCCTCGCGGGTGGCCACACTGATCGGGCGGAAGTTCCACGTGTCGTACAGCGTGTCCGGGGCTACGCGGCTGATGCACCGGCTCGGCTTCAGCCCCCAGGTCCCGGCACGGCGGGTGGCCGAGCGGGACGAGCAGGCTGTCACCGTGTGGAAGGAGGCGACCTGGGCGGAGGTAAAAGAGCCCGGGCGGCCTGCGGGGGCTACATCTGCTTCGAGGACGAGGCAGGCTTCACCCGCCGACCGCCCCGAGGACGCACCTGGGGCCGACGGGGCCGCACGCCGGTCGTGACCGTCAGCGGGCGCCGCTCCGGACGGTTGTCAGTGGCCGGGATGATCGCCATGCGGCCCGGCTCGCGCACCCGGCTGTGCCATCGACTGCGCACCCATCCCGCGGGTAGGGGGAAACGCCGCAGCATGGGCGAGCGCGACTTCATCGCCCTGGTCGACGGTGTCCACCAGCTCGTCAAGGCACCGATCGTGCTGGTCTGGGACCGCCTGAACACCCATGTCTCCCACGCCATGGGCGAGTTGATCGCCGAGCGCGCCTGGCTGACGGTGTTCCTGCTGCCCCCCTACTCGCCCGACCTCAACCCCGTCGAGTGGGTCTGGGCACACGTGAAGCACAGCCTCGCCAACCTCACCGTCATGGCCCTCGACCGACTCGAAGCCCTCGTCCGCAACCGGCTCAAGCGCCTGCAGTACCGACCCGACACCCTCGACGGCTTCATAGCCGGCACCGGCCTGACCCTCGACACCCCAACCTCACCCTGACGAGCCGAAGTCAGTAACCCCGCGACCGCTACCGCCGTCCTGCAACCCCCGCCCCTTGTACGGAGCGAAGATGAGCACTCAGTCGGAACCGGCCCCGGAGCCGCCGGCGCAGCCGTCGATCACCGCGAGCGTGACCGTGTCCGGGGTTGAGGCGCAGATTCTGCGGGATCTGGCCGCCGTGCTCGGCCGTACCCCGGAGGAGTTGGCGATCGAGCACCCCGCCGGTGTCCTGCCGATCCCCACCGAACCACTACCGCCGGTGGACTGGGGGCTGTTCGACGGCCCGCCGGACCTGGCCGCAGGCGCCGGCGACTGGCTGCACGAGGGCACCGGCCGGTGAGCCCCGCCCCGCTCGGCGTCGCGGTCGCCGACACCTCAGTCCTGCTCGCGGCGTTCAACCGCAAGGACGACCTCCACACCCAGGGCACCGAAACCCTTGAGGTTGATGCGTCAGGAGCGGCAGCTGGAGGCGTTGGCGCGGCGGTGAGGGGCAACGGGTGCTTAGCCGAACCGGCCCTTGATCGTCTCGCCGACAGCCAGGTCCTTCATCTCTATCGGGCAGCCGGCCGTGGTGGCCAGGACTCGATCGGCGGTGGCGGCGGCGTGGAAGGACAGTGTTGCTCCGCTGGCCAGCCCCGAGATGGCGAGCCAGAATGACAGGCCGTCGTTCGGATTGGTCGAGACAATCCTAGTCTTCTGAGGGACGCGGAGCCGCAGCACAGACGTGGGCGGGCTGGGGACGATGGACTCGTCCCATGTGCCGCCCGGCTTCGGCACGCCCCAGAGCACGGACCCCATCCTCGGGTTCCGGACGAACATCGCTCCGTCCGGGCTGAGGATCTCAAGGGTGAGTGTGACGTTCTCGAAGTCGGTCGTGTCGTACGCGGTCGGTCCGATGACGTCGATGAACATCTCCGTGTCGCAATCCGGCGGCGGGGGCGTCGAGAGGCTCCAAGGGCGGAGTCCTGTCGTTCCCATGAAGATGATCTCGGACGTGCAGCTCGCGTTGTCTTTGACGTAGGCGCCCATGGTTCTTCGCCTCCGGATCATGGCCTACCTCCATGCAAGCACCGTGTCGGCCAGGAGGCGAGTCCGCTCGACCAAACCACGTGCGTGACCTACCGTCACCATTGTCACTCACTGCTACGTCATTGCGGCGGCTACCTGTTCCGACTTCGCCGACCGCCCCAGTAAGATCTCGACGGCTTTGAGCAGGACATCGCCCGTACCCGCAGTGCCGACGCCCCCAACGCCCCCAGTGGCCGCACCACCCGCCCGACCCCCCGCACCATGGTCCCACCGCGAGGGCGCCGAAGCCTCTCCCTCACCCGGGTGCTGATCGTCTCCCCGATGGTGATGACCGAGCTCGACCACCTCCTGGCCCGCCGGGCCGGCGAAGCCGAGGCCGTCAACGCCATCGCCCGGCTCGGCGCGCTTGCCGGGCAGGGCTTCGTCGTCCTCCCGCCGGCCGACCGGCGCATGTACGCCGACGCCGAGCAGCTGCTTCGCCAGTACCAGGGGCACGAGCGCGGCCTGGCCGACGCCGTCAACGCGGTCCTCGCCTGGCGGCTCCAGCGCCCGGCGATCGCCGCTACCGCGACGTCCTCGCGCCGCCGAAGGGGCCGCGGATCGAGGGGTTCCCGGAGCACACGAGCCGCTGACGGGCATGACCGCCGACTGGCGCGCTTCCGGGGCGGGCAGCGAACACAGGACGGTGGTGCGGGAGTTCGTCGGCGGCGGCGTAGCCTACGGGCAGACGGCATGCCAACGATTTTGGGGGACTGGGTCAGCCTACCGCTGTAACGGCGGCCTACGCAGTCTCCGTACGCGCGCTCATCGCGATGCTGGCCACCTTGGACGAGCAGGTCAAGTTCCTGCACGAGCAGGTCGAGGACTTCTTCGGCCGGCACCCGAACGCCGAGCGCAGAATTCGGCGACGACCCGCACCGCTACGCTACTGTAGCGCCAAGGCCCGCAAGAACTACGCCGGCACCAGCCCGATCACCCGCGCCTCCGGCAAGAAGAAGGTCGTGACCGCCCAGCACGTCCGCAACGACCGGCTCATCGACGCCCTGATCGCCCAAGCCTTCTCCGCGCTGCGAGTCTCACCAGGTGCCAGGGCCTACTACGAGAACCAACGCGCCCGCGGCGTCGAATTCAACGCCGCCCTGCGCCAACTCGCCAACCGGCTCGTCGGTATTCTGCATTCTGCACGGCTGCCTGAAAACCGGCACACCGTACGACGATGCGACCGCCTGGTCCCATCGAGCCCACGCACTCGCCGCTTGACACTCCAGCCCAGCTGAGACCGCGTCCACCGCTGGTACGGATTTGGTTCGTCGCAGGAACCCGGCATTCGGCAGGATGTTGGGCATGGATCAGGTGTTCGCAGTCGCGTGGCAGTACGTCGTCGGTCGTGTTCCGCCCGAGGATCTGCCGATGGAAGCGGCTCAGTTGCTGGCCATAGGCCTGGACTCCCCCGCGTTGCGTGACGTGGCGGGACGCACCCGACGCGAGGACACCGCCGAGATCGAAGGACTGTTCCGGCAGGCCGTGGGCGAGCTCGGCACCGCCATCCCCGACGAGGAGAGCGCCGAACGCTGTCTTCTCCACTACCTGGCAGGCCAACTGGTGGCCGGTACCAAGACGCCCGGTGAGGTGGCAGCCATGGTCTGGCAGAAGGATTTGACGGTAGCGCGAACCGGTCCCGAACGTGCGTTTCTTCTGGCCGTGGGCGACGAGTACCACGTTGACTTCATCGCGGACGCGCGTCCTGACGCCTTCCAGGCCTGGGAGATCGCGCTTCGCTCGGCAGCGGAGCAGCTCTGCCAGACAACCTCCGCCGAGGTCGGCGCCCTTACCGAAAGATCACGCTCGGTAGCAGGCTGACCACAGCCAAGGCGGCGGACCATTCCCGGACCGCTTGGCCCCCTGGCCCGCGCACTCGCTGTTTGACACGCCAGCTCATGGGATGTCTGTCAAGTATTTGTGTTCGGCTGCCTCACGTTCCACTGGCGGCAGCAGGCGGTCATCGGCAGCGTGCGCGGTCCCCGCCCTGCATTCCTTCGGAGCTGGTTAAGACCGTAGCTATTCTTCGAGGTCATCGAAGCTCAGTTGAAGGCTGGCCGACGGCCGGCAGTCTTCGCATGTGCATGCGAGGAATTACAGCCTCCTCCAGCGATCGGATAGCTCCTCCCCTCCGGGAAGTCGGATCCTCATCCGCCCCTTCGCTCCTCCAGTTTCGAACCAGTCTGCGTGGCATCCGGGAAACTCGGCGCTCACTATCCGTCGTTCAAAGCCCGCCAAATCAATCGGAAAGTCTCCGACATCTGGCTGAAGGCTAGTGCGCCGATGGACGTACCAGGGGAGCCGTCGAAGCAGGCTCAGCATCAGCGTGCGTGGCCTTTCGTCCAGCCTTACTTGCCACTCTGCCCCTTCAATCTTCAGGGGTGCTTCGCCGCGGTTGCGAAGCTTCAGGTGAAAGCGAATGTGAGATTCTTTGCAGCCGTCGCGGTCCCTAAAGGAGTGCGGGTAAACCTTGACCTTGAACCATAGAGATGGCCGCTTCCTTCGATAAGTGGCGTACGAGAGAGCCAGATTGAATGCAGCGGCCAGAGCACTACCGCCAGCGATGAGGCGTGCAACGTTGTCGGGGTCGGACATGCTTTCCCTCCGGTTCGATCAGGGTCCGGGAAACTTCCCCAGTTCGACCCTCGCGACACCAGATCTGAGGGAGTCAAGAACTTGATGGAAGGGTGCGACGCCGATCATGAGGGCCTGACAGTCAGTCGACGTTGTTGGCGGTCAGGGTTTGGGGAAACGCACGACGTTGTCGGGCATCCGGGACGTCTCCTCAGACCCGTGTAGCCGGTCAGCCAGGACCGCGCCCGCGAGGGCCAGGCGTGTGAGCTGCGTCTTCAGCTCGGAGTTCTGTCCGGTCAGTTCGGAGACCCGTTCCTTGAGCTCGGTCACGTTCTTCCGCAGCCGTGTCTCGGCCTCCGGAGTCTGCGACGTCGTCCGGCCCTACTACGTCGTCCCGCGCCTCGAGCTCGTAGTCGTCTGCCAGGTCACGCCGCCGCCGGCGCCATGACTCCCGGGCAGCGCCACGGGCAGCCGAGCGGCTGAGGGGGATCTGCGCTGTTTCCCCACTACCCGGCGTGACGCGGTGGCACGATGAAGTGGCCATGGTCAGGCCCGAGTTCGGGGGTTGTCGTTGCCGGGTGACAAGCGGCGGATTCAGACGGCGGTGCTGGGCAGCGCGGAGTCGGAGGTTCCGCTGATCCTGCCGCTGGAGGCGATCGAGCTGGATGCCTTCCGGCAGGACCACACCACGGACGCGTTCTGGTGCGGGCTGCTGCTCGGCGGCTGCGGCGAACGGCTCACCACCAAGCTGTACACCGACCGGGTCTGCCACTTCGCACACCTGCCCGACCCGACCGGCTCACACGTGTGCGAGCGCCGGGCCCGGGACGTGGCCAGCGCCGACCACCTGTACGTGAAGTCCGCCGCCATCGCCTGGCTCCGCGACCAGGAGCACCAAGGCGCCGTCCGCCTGCGCGAGCCGCTCGGCTCCGTCGTCGACATCGCCTGGGAACACGGAACCCGCGGGCTGCGCCTGCACCTGGACGGCGCGGTGGCGCCGGTGTGGGACGACGACCTCATCGAGCCGGTCCTCGGCACGGCGGTGCCGGTCGACGTCGACACCCTGGTCCGGCGCCGGTATGTGCACCGGGTCCGCCTGGACAGCGCCGGAACCTCCCGCCGGGTGCGGATCGGCACCCAGGCCCCCGCCCGGGGGATCGAGTGGTTCACCCTCGGCGAGTGCCACATGGCCCCCGACGGGTTCCGCACGCCGGCCGTCGAGGAGATCCTCGCCGCGGCGAAGCGCACCGCCTGGACGCCGTTCGCGTGGGCGCCCACGAAGGAGCCCACCACCGTGCAGCGTCTGGAGGGCGCCCTGAAGTCCGGCTCCATGTCGATCCTGCGGTCCGAATGCCGCACGATCGAGGCCGGCGGCCCGTACGAAGGCACCGAGGCCCGGACCGTGGCCGGCCTCCTCGAGCAGGCGCGACTGTGGCTGGAGCAACAGGAGCAGCTGCGCGCGGACCTGTTCGGAAGGCTGACGCAGGCCGTGCGCGACAGTGAGGCCGAGGCAGTGAAGTCGCTGCTCACCCAGGTGAGACTCAAAGCCGCTCGCGAGCGCACCGCGGAGCAGCACGAGATCGCCGCGCAGGCCGCCGTGTTCCTGAAGGACGTGAAGCGCCGAGCTGCCCAGGCCGCCCGCGAAGCAAAGCTCGCCCAGCCGGCGGGACGTATCCGTACCAGGTCCAGTCAGGAGCGCGCCGAGTCGCATCGCAACGGCCGGACTCGGGCCGCCCACGAGCGGATGAGCCGCATCCTGAGCGACCTCGGACGTGAGGCGGAGCGGCTTCCGCACCGCGAGCTCCGCTACCGGGTGTTCACCCTGGCCAAGGAAGCCGAATCAGCCGGCGCTCTGGTCACCCCAGGCCAGGCCAGAGCGGTCAAGCGGTGGCTGGCCCGGGCCGAGGAAACGCAGCGCGCAAGCGCGACCGAGGCCGAGGTCCAGCCCGTCGGCGGAGCGGAACGGCAGGTCCCGCCCCCGCGCCGATCGGCACCGGCCGAGCTGGCAGAGGTGGCGACCACGGTACGGAGCGCGTTGCAGCAGACCGCCCGCCAGGGGTCCGTCCTCTCGTCACCGAAGTACGGCCGCCAACTTGCGGACGTCCTGCACCGGCTCCACCCCGACGACCAGGTCCAGGTACTGCTGCGGGTGGAGGATGGGACCCAGGCCGACGAACCGCTCCTCTCCTCGATGCTGGCCGTCGTTGACACCGCCTCCCCCGGCCTGTACCGCGACCTGGCCGCCCGCATCGGCCGACAGGTCCCCTCCACCGCCGGCGAAGCCCGCTCCCACTGGCAGACCGAAGCCCTCCGCCTTCAGCAGTTGTACCGGCATCGCTGAACCACACTACGGAGCGCTGCTGTCAGCCCGGCACTCGGGATCCGCAGATCTGGTGGCCTACGAGCGCGGCGACCGCCGTCACATAGGAGGCCCAAGGGCACGTGTGCTCGGCTCGGCCTCGCGGCGATCGGCCTACCGGGATGGAAGCTTACGTGTGCCGTCTCCCCGGCAGCGCGTCTCCTCGGCTACCAGGTCCTAATCACAACACGCCCTGTCGAGGTGGCCCGTACAAGAGCCTCGGGCCCGCCGGACAATCCGGCGGGCCCGGGGCTGCAGGTGGTGCTACGGCCGCGCGAGCCAGTTCCTCACGTTGTCGGCGTCGACACCCGAGAGGCGGCCGTCCTGGAGCATGAACCCGACGTAGTGCCGGATGGCGCTCGCCCGGTGCGGGTTCGGGACCGCGAGCACCCTCATGTTCTCCTGGCCCGTCGATCCTTCGACGATGACATCACCGCGCAGGGACATGGTGATGAGTCCGTCCCTGGTGGGTCCGTTGATCGTCGTCGTCCGGTCGCCCGCGACGCTCCATTGCGGTCCGAGTCGTACCCGGGCCCACCGCAGATCAGCATCGTACGGGTCGTCGTGCACGTTGACCTGGAGCAGGAACTCCCCGGAGTCCCCGAGCAGTCCGAACCGGGTCGCCTGGGCGAACCAGGCCCGGTCGACGTCCCCGAGCGGATCGGGGCCGTCGTACTCGACCACGATGTCGACACGCCCGTCCTCAGGCCCGCATCCCGTCGCCGCGAACGCGGCATTCGGGGGGCAGGAGGTCACCGTCTCCTCCAGGCCCACCAGGATCAGTCCGGAGGCTGCAAGCAGGACCGACAGCTGTTCCGTGTTCATCGTCACCTCCTTCTCACGGGGTCAGGCACGCAGGGTCGAACTGGATCAGCTGGCCATAGTTGTGGCAGTTGCCCTGCCGGCCACCGGTGGGAACCAGAGTGCCGTCGACGATCAGCACGGCGTCCTTGCGGAACCGGCGGCGGGGCTTGAGTGCGAGCAGCGGGCCGATGTGGTCAATGATCCGGTCGGCCGCCGACTTGGACACGCCGAACAGCGGCGCGAGCTGCCGTAGCGTCAGGTTGGTTCGACAGCAGGCGGCAACCAGAAGCACCCGGTCCTCCAACGGCAGACTCCACGGCCGGCCCGGCCGCACCGTGTCGGCACCCTCACGGCGCGTGGCCATCACCAGCTTTCGGAAGTCCCGCGGGCTCAGCCCGGTGAACGGGGCCATCCAGGAAGGCACCGACGCCGTAATCACACCAGCCACATCAAGATCGTCTCATCTTGACCACCGTTGGCACCGCCAGCCGCTGGCTGGACGCAACTTGGTGGCCCGGGTGGTCTCGGCGTGGGAGCCTCGTGATCATGGCTACTGAAACCGAGGTAGGTGAGCTGCTGTACCAGCGCGGCTGGCGGACAACGTTTACGGTCGCTGCCAGGGTGGATGCGTGGGACGCCCTGGTGAGCGTCATCGAGCACGGCTACGAGGACTTCATTTCCGAGTACACCAACGACCTCTACTGTCGAAACTGGCTCCACGAGGCATGGCTCCTGCTGGACGAGCACCTCGTTCAGCTCTGGACCCCGCGGATCAAGGTTCTGGACGACCGATTCAAGGCCGCGACCATCGACGACGACGGCCAGGCACTCGGCCAGTTCCACAGCCTGCCAGGCCCTGACCTGTGGTGGTGGCGTCGACACCCCCGCATCCTCACCGGAGACCTAGGCCGCTCACTTCGTTCGGCCGGCGCCATCGGCACCGCCCCGGACGCTCCATGACCTCAGCTCCAATGGGGTTACGGGACAGCCCTTAGCTGGGGAACACCGGTCGCTATTGAGGGCCGACTGCACCGCGCTGAATATCTCGTCGAGGCTTGCTTCTATGGAGATCTCACCCGCCGCGCCGACTTCCTAGCACTTCTGCGCATGGGGTGAGGAATCCTTGGCCGCCGCCACCAGGAGCTTTTCGGATCATCATACTGATGAGGGCGCTCGATCAAGGGCACATCCACCCGCAGGCCCCAGGGGAGTGAGAAAGGAGGTGCGTCATTATTTGTCTTGCGCACTCCACGTCTTGAAGAGTTCGATCACATCATCAATGCCGGTGATGCCTAGCAGGGCGAGCATGGAGATGGTAATTCCGAACATTGTTGTCCAGTATGTGGCCCATGAAATATTCCCCTTGGAAGCCTCGCTGCTCAGGTGCTTCGAGATGCTCCCAAGGAGGAACATTGGGGCGAGAAACAGGGCAACGACCAGCAACGATGTTGTCGTCGACATCGGCTTTCCGGAGAGACCCCGGGAAACGGATATCTTCCCCATCAGGAATAATCCGGCAAAGAGTCCTAGAATGTACCAGATGATAGCCGCATCCGGTTCGCCACCGTTTCCGCTCCCGGGTGCGCCTCCGGTTTCGTTTTCATCATCCGGTTCAGCCATCGCACCTCCCGATTTCATGTCAGCCCTGACGGTTCATATGGAGATACTCCAGATCACCAACGTCGGTGGCGGTGCCGTCGGTCTGGTGCCGCACTCCTTCGGGGGATTGTCGGGGAGAAAATGCCGGGACGGTCCGGAACAGCGGAACTCGAGACAGAATCAAGCCCTACGTGGTAAAAGCCATGTGGGCGGAGAAGATCAGCCGGGCGCCGCCTCCCCTGACCCCAGGCCCTTGTGCTGGCCGCCAGCGTCGCACCGTCGTCACCGAGCTGCATGCCACTACGGCGACCGGGTCTGTACCGCCCGCCCACTCGCCCGCACCTTCGCCCACACCTTCGCCGACGGCGCGCGAGAGACCGCTGGCCGTCGCTCGGCTCGCTGAAGCCGACGACCATCTGCTCGCCGACCACCGCTCCCCGGCGACCGTGGCGCTGTTCGCCGAACTGGCGGACAGCCGGCTACTCGCCGTGCTGCGCGGCCTGGGCGCCACCGAGCAGGCCCTCGCCCGCGTCCGGGCGGGTGGCGGCGAGACCAGGGTCCAGACCGCTCTCAACGCTGGCCTGCCCGCGGAATTCGGCGAGCGGGTCCGCCGCCAGCTCAAGCGGCTCGGCGGTCGGTAGCCCAGCGGGCCCTGGCCGCGGCGGGGGCAGCCCGATGAGCGAGATCCTGGCCGCGGCGCTGCCCGAGTTCCTCGGCGGCCTGTCCGTCGCACTCACCTTCGCTGCTGGCGCCGCCGTCTGCCGGGCCCTGTGCGCCTGACTCAAGCGGTAGCTCGCCCGCCGGGCCGTCGCGTCGGACACGTCTGAGGTATTCGACGTGACAGGGGTTTGTGTGGGAGCCGGGTGAAGCTGACGAGGTCGAGGAAGCGGTGCGGGATCCTCGTCGACGGCCCGTTCGGCCTCATCGTCCGGTCCGAGTGCCGCGCGGTCGAGGCCGGCGGCCCGTACGAGGGCGACGAGGCCCAGGCGGTGGCCGCCCTGCGGGACCAGGCCCGGCAGTGGCTCGAACAGCAGCAGCTGCGCACCGGACCGCCACGCCCAGCACCACGACAGCGCTACCGTCGAACCTGCGCACCGGGGTCGTCGCGCTTCGTCCGGCGGGCTCGCAATGCCCGCGCGAGGCGGGTGCCGATGACGGGCGAGGCGAGGGCGACGGCGGCCAGGGCAGCGTTGCGGACGGTATTGTCCGGCGGTCCCGGCACGGGGCCCAGGAGGGGGAGGACAGGCCCGTCGGGGTCGAAGGTGACCACGACCTCCTCCCCGGTATCCGGCACCCGGGAGCCGAAGCCCACCTGGACGCGACCGAGCGTGCTCCCGTCCGCGAGACAGACCTCCAGGCCGAGAACGTCGCCGTCCCGGCCCTTGACCACGCTGCGAACCACGCCCTGGGCCGCTCTCCCGCGTTCGTGCAGGGCCTGGACCTGGGCCGTGTGCAGGACGGCCCACTGGTGGAGCACCCAGCCGGCCGTGAACAGGACGAACGCGGCCGTCGTCAGCCGCGACCGCCACGTGCCATGGTGGGCGGATCCGAGCAGCAGCATGGCCAGGGGCAGGAAGATCGCCACTACCACCAGCATGACAAGATCGTTGAGGTCCGCGGTGCCCGCCCAGCGGTGGAGCAGCCAGACCGACGCCTGCCCCATCAGCAGGACGCCCCCCGTGACGCCGACGGTCAGCGCCCCCGCCGCCGCCACGGCCCGTGCCTGGCGATCCCGTGCTCTCACCGATACCCCACCCCCGTTCCTCGCCCGGGCCATCCAGGATGTGCGGCCGGGGGCCGGAGGACAAGGGCGCGCGCAGGGCTGCGGCATCAGCCCCGAGGCGCGGCCGGCCATCTGACAGTGGCAGGAACGAGGATCTCCTCGGTGGTGATGTCCGGCAACAGTCCCCGGACGATTCGGCGTGGAAGCGGTGTTCCTCGTTCCCGGCCGCGCGATCCACTGGTGACATACCTGCTGGTCGGCAGGTAGTTTGCCGGAGGACAGAGAGAAGAGCTCGCATGGACGCCCGGATCGCCCGCATCCGACGCAAGCTGGCCAAGGTGCCGTATGCCGCGCTGCGAAGCCACTCCTTCGGTGAAGAGGAGCACAGGTTCCGCCTCGAACCGCCCTTGCCGGACGCGAAGGTCGCCGAGTTCGAGGCCGACCACCGTATTGAACTGCCCGAGACCTACCGCAGCTTCCTGACCGCCCTGGGCGCGAGTGGAGCCTCGCCCTTCTACGGCCTGATGCCGTTGGAGTCATGTCGGCTGTTCACAATGGACCCCCAAGGTGAGCCCGGTCGCCCCCGGGGGTTCACGTTCGCCGGCGGCCCGCCCCACCGAAGTGACCTGTTCCTGCACGTCATCGAGGCGGGGTGCAGTGACCTGGTGCTCGTCGGCATCACCGGTCCGCTGGCCGGCCGGGTGGTCACCGGAAACGCTGACGGCTTCTGGGGCCCCAACGTCTCGTCGGCCACCGACTTCCTGGCCTGGTACGAACGCTGGCTCGACCACATGCTCGACGGTCGCGACAACCGCGACCTGGAACTGACCTCACCTGCCCTGCGAGCGCCGGCCGACCGCATCCTGAGGCGCCACCGCGATCGCGAAGATCTGTCACGACCCTGACAGCGCGAGCCATGTGATGCGCCGGAGAACGGCTCCGAGCGGCGCTGTGAGGGGCGCGTCCACGATGGAAGGAGTTCGTCGGCTGATCTCCGCCCGGCCCGGGATCGACGGGTCGTCGAAGGGGGATTTGTCCTCCCGCCATTCGAGAATCCTTTATGGCGATCCTAAACGTTCGCGGTGGTGTTTAAATTGCCGGCACCTTTTTCTATTCTCCGGCTATGGCGAACGGCGTGTTCCATACCGTGTACGGAATCGAGATCAACCTGACCCTGCCCGACCTCGGCCATCCGGACCGGCCCGGCCTGTTGGAGGAGGTCACCACCCCGATCGACCGGCGCGAGCGCGAGCTCCTGGAATGCCTGGAACACCATCGCGACGGAGCCTGCCAGGCGGAGGAGGACGGCCGGTCCCCGTGGATGACGATCCGCCGCCGGACGGTCGGCGGCCGCACTGTCTGGGTGGCCGCCCACCTCCCGGTACGCCACACCCCCACGGCGGAGGAGAGCGCGAAGCACAAGGCGATGAAGGAACGGATCGCCCGGGTCGCCGAACACCACGGTCTCCACGCAGAGGTCGAGGCACGCGCGACCGACGGGCGGATCCGCACCGACGTCCTCGTCACCGGTGACAACGGCCGGCGGATCGGCTGGGAGGCCCAGTACTCGCCGATCAGCGCCGACACCGTCCGCCGCCGTTCCCGGGCCGCCGCCGAGCACGGGATCGTCCCGCTGTGGGTGACCGACAGCGACCGATCCGCCGTGGTCGAGCGCGCGCCATGGGCCCGCGTCGACGACTTCGGCTGGAAGGAGATCGCCTCCCCACTCGCCTTGGTGGTGCGCGCCGGGGTTCGCCACTTGGAGCAGTGGAAGTGCCTGCCGAGCAGCGCGCGGCCCTGCCCGGACAACGGCAGTTCCTGCGGCCGCTTCCACGCCGAATGGTTCCTGCCCGCGCTGTGCCTGCCCGCGAAGCCGCCGACCGAGGTCGACCGGCTCGTCGTCGACAGCGCCGGCGGCGAGTTCGTGCCGATGCGAATCCCCAGCCAACGCGACGTGCGTGCCGTCTCCCGGATGTGGGTGCCCACTGCGGACCGGGACCGCTGGCACGACATGTTCGGCCCCGACATGGACGAGGTCTCCCCGGCCGAACCCGAAACCGGGGACGCCGAGATCACCTACTCCCACCAGGAACTCGACGCGACCTGCCGATACGGTGAGGAGACCTTCACCTTCAACGACCCCAGGCCCCGGCGCGGCAACTCCGCCGGCACCGGCCTGCACACCTTCGACGACGTCCCCAACCGGCTGTTCACCATCCCCCGACAGGTCCGCCGGCTGACCACGACCGAAGACCAACGCCGTGCCGCCGCAGCCGAGCATGGATGCGAGCCGTGGGACATCGGACCGTGCGCCGGCTGCGGGGCGCCCATAAACCGGTACGGCGATGCCGGAGTCCACGCCTGCGAAGCGTGCCGAGCCCGCGTAGCCCGGCGGTGAAACAAGGCCGAACAACAGGACAGGTGGTCTTCGGGTGCTACCGAGGTGAGGCACGTCATCGCGCCGAACGAGACGAGGACTCCTGGGTCTTCGCCACGGTCGGCGAGGATGTTCGGGGCGTCGTCGAGTTGCCGCGTGCCCGTGATCCTGAGGCGGAGTGGACCGCGGCAGAGTTCACCCGGATCGGAACCGGCGAGGCCGCCGCCTTGGTCGGCGTTGGGACGGCGCGGACTGAGCCCGTCTGCCTCGGTCCGGCCAGGTCCGGCCCGCCCGGACCACCATCTCGGCGCGGAGGCTCTGACGAAGGGTGCAGACAGCTCGGGCCGAATCCTGTCGTACGGGGAAGGCACAATCGGCGCATGCGTGAGACCTTCATCGATCTGGGATCCGTCAATGCACCATCCGGTGTGTTGGTGCTCGGCATGGCCGGGTGGATGGATTACTGGCAGGAACTGGGTCAGCCCCTGTCCGAGCGTGCCGGAACGGCCGCTGCCTCGGGGGGAGGCCATCTTCGCGAGTGGTTGTGCGAGGCGGTCGCGGTCCCGGCAGCCGGAGACCGGCCGTTGGCGGTGAGGGCGAGCACCGCACCGTCTCCGTTCGACGAGGAACCGACGATCGCGGTCTTGGAGGTCAGCCTCGGCATCCCGTGGCCCGAGCACGGGGACCGATCGGTGCCGGTGCGGCTCGGGGACCTGCCCGTTGACCGGTGCGGCATGGTCATCGGCGACGCCTCAGGGCTGGACGCAGGGAGGGGGATGGACGACGAGCCGGCCGACGGGCTCGCCGACGTCACCTACTGGGGCCGGTACGCAGACGACGCGTATGCGCAGTTCGGCGGAGAGCGGATCGCGCAGTACGGGGTCGACGGACCGCACGGCTGGCTCGACCTCCCGCTGGCCGAGGCAGCCGCACGCTCGGCCGAACTCACCGCCTGGCGCGACCGCCTGCACGGCAAGGGCCTCATGGTCTCGATCGACGAGCACACCGACTTCCATCGCTTCCGGCGGGCCGGGTGGCACCACCCGCTTCGCGTCGGTGCGATCGAGGTCGGCGGCTGCCAGGTGCTCGGCATCGAATGGGACCAAGGCGACCACTCGATCAGGCACCACGGTGAACGTGACGCCGACCAGGTCTATCCGGTCACGCTCGAAGCCGATGGGGCGGGCGAAATGGTGTTGCGATGGACCATTCCGCCTTACGACTTCGACGAAGAGTGACGAGCCCGGCTCTGGGGATCCGCCACCACCGTGAGACTGATCAACGCCCACACCTGCCGCGATGCTATCCGGAGCAGGTGGGCGGGCGCGTCGGTTCGGTCAGGGCAGGCCGACTTGGCGTAGTGCTGCCGCGAAGCCCGTGCGCCAGCCGTCCGGCGTGGCGCCTGGGGACGGGGGAGGGGCGGGGCGGGTGAGGGCGGCGAGGGCGGAGGGGACTACGGCGGTGGGGTGGGCGTTGGTGACGTCGGCGTGGCCGAGTTCCAGTTCGTGCTGGAGGTTGTCCCGCCCGTGGCCCTGGACGACGTCGAGGAGTAGGAGGCGGCGGCCGAGGGCGCGGGCCTCGCTGCAGGTGTCGCCGGAGGAGGTGACCACCAGGTCGGCGGCGGCCATCAAGGTGGGGATCCGGTCGGTCCAGCCGAAGGGGTGCAGGGTCGGGCGGCGGTGGGCGGCCTGGCGTAGGCGGCGTTCGAGTTCGGCGTTGCGGCCGGCCACGGCGAGGACGTGCGGGCCGGCGTCGGCCAGTGCGGCGGCGGTGCGGGCCAGTGGGCCGAGGCCCCACGCGCCGGACATCAGCAGGACGCACGGCGCGCCCGCCGGCAGGTCCAGCTCGGCTCGGGCGGCCTCCCGGGAGGGCGGGCGGTAGAACGGCGCGCGCAGCGGCGCGGGGAGGACGGCGACGGGGGCGTTCGGCCGGTAGCGGCGGACCGCGCAGGCGGCGACCTCGGAGGTGACCAGGAAGAGGTCGGTCTCCTGCTGGACCCAGAGGCGGTGCGGGGTGACGTCGGTGCAGAGGACCAGGTGGCGGAAGGCGGCCGGCCCGGCGCGCAGCCGGTTGACGGCCGAGGTCGCGGTGGCGAACACCGATACCACCAGCTCCGGCCGCTGCTCCGCGAGCAGCGCCCGCAGGGCCGGGACCAGCCGGCGCCGCGCCGCCGCGTCGGCGAGCAGGGCGAGCCGGGTGCCGGGGCGCAGCGCCGAGAAGTGGAACGCGTCGTAGACGCCGGGCAGGTCGAGCAGCCGCCGGAAGACGGCCTCCCCGGCGGCGCCCGCGCGCTGTCCGAGCAGGGCCATCGCGTCGACCGTGGCGGTGGACCAGCCGCGGGCCTCCAGCGAGTCGGCGCAGGCCCGGGCCATCACGTCGTGGCCCTGGCCGAGCGAGCCGGAGACCAGCAGCGCGTGTGGCACGCCCGGTCCCGCGGTCAGGCGCCGGGGCGGGGTTCGGCGGGCGGCGCCGCCTCGGCCCGGTACCAGTCGGCGTAGCGGTGCACGCCGTCCGCGAAGTTGGTCCGCGGCGACCAGCCGAGCAGCCGCTTCGCCTGGGCGGCAGAGATCCGACGGCCGGCGTAGTCGGCGGTGCGGGCCTCGATGTGCTCGATGGTGACCGGGCCGAGCAGGCGGTCGACGGTGTCGGCGATGTCGCGGACGGAGACGGCGGTCGACCCCTCCAGGGCGAAGGTCTGGTCCTCGGCGGCGGGGGAGAGGGCGCGGACGTGGGCGTCGGCGAGGTCCTCGACGTAGACGAAGTTGCGGCTCTGCCGTCCGTCGCCGGCGATGGTGATCGGCCGTCCGGCGAGCGCGGCCTGCACGAACCGGGCGACCACCAGCTCGTCGCGCATCCGCGGGCCGTACGGGATGCCGTACCGGAGGATGGTGAAGTGCCGCCCGTACAGCTGGCGGTAACTGTGCACGAGCATCTCGGCGGCGAGCTTGGTGGCGACGTACAGGTGTCCGCTGTGCTCCAGCTCGATCGGGACGTGCTCGTCGAGCTCCTGTTCCTCGCCGTCGAGTCCGTCGAGCCCCGCCTCGGTGAGGGCGGCCCCGTACACCCAGACCGTGCTGGCCAGGACGGTCCGGCTGAGGTCGTTGCGGCGGGCGGCCTCCAGGACGGTCTCGGTGCCGTCGATGTTGATCCGCACGGCGCTGACCGGGTCGGCGGCGACCCGTTCGACGTCGGCCTGGGCGGCCAGGTGGAAGACCACCTCGCAGCCGTCCAGGGCGGCGGTGAGGGCGGGCAGGTCGAGGATGTCGATCCGGGCGTGGTCGGCGTCGGGGTTGAGGTACTTGTCGGTGGTGTCCACCGCGAGCACCTCGTGCCCGGCGGCCAGGAGCCGGTCGACGACGTGTGAGCCGATGAATCCGCATCCCCCGGTGACGGCTATCCGCACGGTTCTCTCTCCTTGTCCTGACGGGTTCTCTCGCCGACTGGTCCGACTGGTCCGACTGGTCCGGCCGGTCAGCCCGCGAGCCGGCGGTGGACGGCGGTGACCGCCTCGATCACCAGGTCGGTCTCGTCCTCGGTCATGTCGGAGTGCACCGGCAGGCAGATCTGCCGGGCGCAGACGTCCTCGGCCACCGGCAGCTCCGTCCGCCGGTACGGGGCCAGCACCGGCTGCAGGTGCAGCGGCAGGTCGTAGACCTCGCCGGAGAGCCGCACCTGGTACTCCTCGGCGACGGCCCGCTTGAAGGCCGCCCGGTCGACGCCGGCCGGCAGCAGCGCGACGTACTTGTAGTAGTTGCCGCGGCAGCCGGCCGGCTCGGTGACGGGGCTGAGGCCGCCCTGCGCGGCGAGGGCGGCGAGCGCGGCGTCGTAGCGCTGGGCGACCCGGCGCCTGGTCTCCACGAACTCCTTGAGCCGTCGCAGGTGCACCGTGCCGATGGCGGCGTTCGGCTCGCTCATCCGCCAGGACGCGCCGAGCCGGACGTGGTGGTTGGTGGCGAACGAGCCCTTGCCCTGGTCGCGGTGGATCCGGGCGTCGTCGCGCAGCTCGGCGGACTCGGTGAGGATCATCCCGCCCTCACCGCTGGTGGTGACCTTGGTCGGGTAGAAGGAGAAGGCGCCGGCCAGGCCGAAGGTGCCGGCGGCGCGCCCCAGGTAGCTGCTGCCGTGGGCGTGGGCGGCGTCCTCGATCAGCGGGACGCCCCGGGCGTCGCAGAGCGCGCGCAGGGCGTCCACCTCGGGGGTGATCAGCCCGCCGATGTGGACCAGGACGACGGCGGCGGTGTCGGGGGTGAGCGCCGCGGCCAGGGTGGCGGGGCTCAGGGCGAGGGTCGCCGGGTCGACGTCGGCGAACACCGGCCGGCCGCCGGCGTGCAGGACGGCCCCGGCGGTGGCGTAGAAGGTGACGGCCGGGATGACCACGTCGCGGCCGCGGACGTCGACGGTGCGCAGGATGATCTCCAGCGCCGCCGTTCCGCTGGCGACGGCCACCGCGTGCGAGGCGCCGTGCTCGGTGGCGAAGGACTGCTCGAACCGCTCGGTCCACGGACCGAGGGTGAGCGCGCCGGTGGCGAGCATCTCGCTCACCGCGTCCGCGACGGCAGCGCGGTCGTTCTCGTCGAACACGATGCGAGCGGCGGGAACGCCCATGGGCCACCTCCGGCGTGCTCATTCCGCCGCACCACTGCGCGGCGGAATCTCCCGATAAGGGATCTTCCCGACAAACCTGACCAGGCCGGACGAAACAGTCGGGCCAGGCACATCACGCTACGTCGCCCGCGCCGTCCGGGCCCGTCCGCGCCTCCGCACGGGTGACCCGGCCCGGCCGGCCGCCTCGGGGTCGCCCCTCCGCCGCAGGTCGGAGTCGGGGGCCGGCCCTCCGAGCACGGCACTACTCCGTCCGGGGCGCGCTGCTGCGTCCGCAGTACCCCGGAATGCCTGCACAGGGCCGACGACGACGAGGCCCCCGCCGCAGCAGGATGGCCATGCTCCGGGCGCCCCCGGTCCACCGGCCCACCAGCCCGTGGGTCGACGGTCGATCCGCCCGCCCCCACCGTGCCCCTGCCCGCCATTCCAAAGGAGTCCGCTCTCCCGTGGCCACTTTCCTCTACCGCCTGGGCCGATGGTCCTTCCTCAGGCGCCGGCTGGTGACCCTGCTCTGGGTCGCCCTGCTGGCCGCCGTCGGGCTGCTGGCCGCCAAGGCGCCGGCCGCGCCCGACGACGGCTTCGCGATGCCCGGCACCGAGGCGCAGAAGGCCTTCGACCTGATGGACGAGCGCTTCCCCGGGGCCACCTCCGACGGCGCCTCGGCCCGTCTCGTCTTCGTCGCCCCGTCCGGGCAGAAGATCACCGCCGCCGCCAACCAGCAGGCGGTCGACAAGACGGTCGCCGAGCTCGCCCACGGCGAGCAGGTCACCGGCGCGGTCGGCCCGTTCCAGGCCAACGCCGTCTCCCAGGACGGCAGCACCGCGTACGCGACGATCAGCTACAGCGAGAAGCCCGGCAAGGTGAGCAAGGCCGCCACCGACGCCCTGGAGCAGGCCGCCCAGCACGGCCGCGACGCCGGGCTCACCGTCGAGATCGGTGGCACCGCGCTGATGGCCGGCCCCGAGGCAGGCGGCTCCGCCGAGGCCGTCGGCATGGCGATCTCGGCCGTCGTCCTGGTGATCACCTTCGGTTCGCTGCTGGCCGCCGGGCTGCCGCTGCTCACCGCCGTGGTCGGGGTGGGCCTCGGGATCGCCCTGATCACCGGGCTCGGCAGCACCCTCGGCCTGTCCAGCACCACCAGCACGCTGGCGATGATGCTCGGCCTCGCGGTCGGCATCGACTACGCCGTGTTCATCGTCTCCCGCTACCGCGCCGAACTCCTGGAGGGCCACGCGCCCAAGGAAGCCGCCGGGCGGGCCGTCGGCACCGCCGGCTCGGCCGTGGTGTTCGCCGGACTCACCGTGATCATCGCGCTGGCCGGGCTCTCCGTGGTGGGCATCCCGCTGCTCGCCAAGATGGGCCTCGCGGCGGCCGGCACCGTCGTGATCGCCGTCCTGGTCGCGCTCACCCTGGTCCCGGCGCTGCTCGGCTTCATCGGCGGCCGGGTGCTGCCCCGCAAGGCGCGCCCCGGCAAGGGCCGCGCCGCCGCCGGACCGGACGCGCCCGGCGTCACCGCGCCGCGCCCCAACGGCGGCACCCGCTGGGCCCGCCTGGTGCTGCGCCGCCCCGTCGCCGTGCTGCTCGGCGGCGTGATCGGCCTCGGCGTCCTCGCGCTGCCCGCCATGGACCTGCGGCTCGGCCTGCCCGGCGACGAGGCCAAGCCCACCTCCACCACCCAGCGCCGCGCCTACGACCAGCTCTCGGCGGGCTTCGGCCCCGGCTTCAACGGCCCGCTGACCGTACTGGTCGACGCCAAGGGCGTGGCCGACCCCAAGGCCGCCGCCGACCGGATCGGCAAGACCGTGGCCGGCCTGCCCGGCGTGGTCACCGTCCTGCCCGCGGCGTTCAACAAGGCCGGGGACACCGCCCTGGTCACCGCCGTGCCCGCGACCGGTCCGAGCGACGCCAAGACCACCGAGCTGGTCCACGCCATCCGCGACAAGGCCCCCGGCCTGAAGTCCGAGACCGGCGCGACCGTCCTGGTCAGCGGCCCGACGGCGATGAACATCGACGTCTCGCAGAAGCTCACCGACGCCCTGGTGCCCTACCTCGCGGTCGTGGTCGGCCTCGCCGTGGTGCTGCTCCTGGTGGTCTTCCGCTCGGTGCTCGTCCCGCTCAAGGCGGCCCTCGGCTTCCTGCTCTCGGTGGCCGCCGCGCTCGGCGCCGTCGTCGCGGTCTTCCAGTGGGGCTGGCTCGCCAACCTGATCGGGATCGAGCAGACCGGCCCGGTGATGAGCATGATGCCGATCTTCATGGTCGGCGTGGTCTTCGGCCTGGCGATGGACTACGAGGTCTTCCTGGTCACCCGGATCCGCGAGGCCTACGTCCACGGCGAGGAGCCCGGCGAGGCCGTGGTCACCGGCTTCCGGCACAACGCCCGGGTCGTCACCGCCGCCGCGCTCATCATGATCAGCGTCTTCGCCGGCTTCATCGGCATGGACGAGCCGATGATCAAGATGATGGGCTTCGGCCTGGCCGCCGCCGTCGCCTTCGACGCCTTCGTGGTCCGGATGGCGATCGTCCCGGCCGTCCTGGCCCTGCTCGGCCGCCGCGCCTGGTGGCTGCCGCGCCCGCTGGACCGGATCCTGCCCGACATCGACGTCGAGGGCGCCAAGCTCCAGACCGCGGCCCCGGCCGCCGTCCCGGCCGGCGCGCCCGCTGCCGCGTCCCCGCAGGACCGGCACTCGGTGGGCGTCTGACCGTCGGCCCCGCCGCGGCCCCGACCCGATCGGGACCGCGGCGGGGCCGTCCGGCGTCCGGACCGGTCAAAATAGTACGAACCGTCCTGCTGTCTGTTGCCTACTGCATCTGCAGTACGACCGTCCCACCCGTACCGCGCTGGAGAACCGAGCATGACCGACACCTGGCTGCGCCGATTCCGCCGCCGCCACCCCCGCCTGCTCGACGCGGTGCTCGCGCTCGGCGTGCTCGTCGTCTCCGGCGGCACCACCCTGGTCGACCGCCTCGGCAACCACGTCCAGCCGAACCCGATCGCCCTCACCCTCGCCGTCGTCTCCAGCGCCGCCGTGCTCGCCCACCGCCGCCACCCGTACGCGGTCTTCGCCGTCACCCTCGGCTGCGGCCTGGCGATCTGCTTCGTCGCCCCCCAGCTCAGCCCCGGCCTGATCGTCCCGCTGCTGGCCGCCCTCTACTTCCTCGCGGTCCACACCGACCGCAACACCGCGCGCGCCGCGACCGCCGTCTCCGCCGTCCTGGTCACCGGCGCCACGATCATCAACGACCCGCACGCCTCGCTCGGCGTCAAGATCGGCGTCATCTCCTGGGTCCTGCTGCCCGGCGCCTTCGGCGACTCCGTCCGCAACCGCCGTGCCCACCTCGCCGCGATCGAGGAACGCGCCGAGCGCGCCGAACGCACCCGCGAGGAGGAGGCCCGCCGCCGGGTCGCCGACGAACGCATCCGGATCGCCCGCGACCTGCACGACGTGGTCGCCCACCACATCGCCCTCGCCAACGCCCAGGCCGGCATCGCCGTCCACCTGCTCGACCGCCACCCCGCCCAGGCCCGCGAGATGCTCAGCCACCTCACCGACGCCACCGGCTCCGCGCTGCGCGAGCTCAAGGCCACCGTCGGCCTGCTGCGCCGCGCCGACGACCCCGAGGCCCCGCTCGAACCGGCCCCCGGCCTCGACCGGCTGCCCGACCTCATCGGCTCCTTCGAACGGGCCGGCCTGCCCGTCCACCTCACCGTCGAGGGCGAGCCACAGCCGCTCTCCCCGGGCGTCGACCTCACCGCCTTTCGCATTCTCCAGGAGTCCCTGACCAACGTGGCCAAGCACGCCGCCGGCAGCACGGCCGAGGTCACGCTGACGTACTCGGGCAGCCGGGTCCGGCTCACCGTCGCCAACGGCCGGTCGGCCGCCGCCCCGACTGTCGCCTCCGCATCCACCAGCTCCGCATCCACCGGCTTCGGCCTGATCGGCATGCGCGAACGCGCCGCCGCCGTCGGCGGGCGGCTCACCGCCGACCGCCGGCCCGGCGGCGGCTTCCTGGTCTCCGCCGAACTGCCCCTGCGCACCGCCGCCCGAGAGGAACCCGCGTGACCATCCGAGTACTGCTCGCCGACGACCAGACCCTGCTCCGCGGCGCCTTCCGCGTCCTCATCGACGCCGAGGACGACATGCAGGTGGTCGGCGAGGCCGCCGACGGCCGGGAGGCCGTCGAACTGGCGAAGGCGACCCGCCCCGACGTCGTCCTGATGGACATCCGGATGCCCGGCGTCGACGGCCTCTCCGCCACCGCCGCCATCTGCGGCGACCCCGAACTCGCCGGCACCCGCGTCCTCATCCTCACCACCTTCGAGATCGACGAGTACGTCGCCCAGGCCCTGCGCGCCGGCGCCGGCGGCTTCCTCGGCAAGGACGCCGAACCGACCGAACTCCTCGCCGCCATCCGCCGCGTCGCCGCCGGCGACCCCCTCCTCTCACCCGCCGCCACCCGCGCCGTCATCGACCAGCTCCTCGCCCAGCCCGCGGCGCCCCAGGCCCCCACCGCCGCCCCCGAACGCCTCGCCGGCCTCACCGCCCGCGAACGCGAGGTGATGGCGATGGCCGCGACCGGCCTCAGCAACGAGGAGATCGCCGCCCGGATGTACGTCAGCCCCTTCACCATCCGCACCCACATCCACCGCGCCATGGCCAAGCTCGACGCCCGCGACCGCGCCCAACTCGTCGCCCTCGCCTACCAGACCGGCCTCGTCCCCACCCCCCACCCGAAGCCCTGACCCGGGTAGCGTGTGCGCAGGAAGTCGGCCCGTCCGACTTCCTGTGCACGGCCATGGCCTCGCCCCGCGGGGATGCTCCGCTGTGGGAGGACCTGGACCCGGAGACGGAGGACTCGGCCCCGCGTGCCGGGGATGGCCCCAGGGGTCAGTCGGTGACGAACTCCAGGACGTTGTCGGCCCCGTGATCACGGGGACAGGGTGAAACGATGGCCGGGGGAGGGGCGATGACGGAACGGGCGTGGGCGGCCGAGGCCGAGCGACTGCCGGACGGACGGGTGCTGGTGACCATTCGCGTGCGGGGGAGCGAGCACCGGGTCCGCGGCATCTTCCGGGACGGCGGCGGGCCGTCGGCACTGATCGCGCGGGCCAAACGCGAACCGGTCGTCGTGGCCTGCGCCGGCCCGGACGCCCCGGGAAGCCCCTGGGTGGTCACGGATCGCACCGGCCGGTCATACCCCGTCGATACGGTGGACGCGGCCGGCCTACGGCTGTCGGTGGCGGTCCTGCCCGCCCGCACGCGCCGGGTCACCGTGCGCCGCTCGGACGGCTTCGACCTGCACGAGTCAAGCCGCCCCTGGTGGCCGAAGCGCCCACGCGCACGCGGGTTCGCGGCGTACCAGTAGCGGGCGCGGGCAGGAGCACCCCAACCGATTCCCGCAGCCCACTTCCGCTACTAACATCCCAGCTCAGAAAGCCTCGGCCCCGCACACGCGGGGATGGCCCCTAGCCCACACACCTAGCGTGATCACGTGCCCGCTCGGCCCCGCACACGCGGGGATGGCCCCTTCTGGGATGACGTATAGAAGGGCAACGGAAACTCGGCCCCGCACACGCGGGGATGGTCCCCCACTGGCCGTACATGTCGATCTGCCGGCCGACTCGGCCCCGTACGCGCGGGGATGGTCCGGCCTTCGCCCAGGGCGTCTACACTGCGGACAGCTCGGCCTCCCGCGCGGGGATGGCGCCAGGTCAGCGGCCGACTCTGGCGAGCTGGTGGGGACCGAGGTAGTAGGAGAGCGCCGCGTGCGACGGACCGTCGGAGACCTGACCGCCGACGAGTAGCTTGACTACCTCGGCCTCCGGCACCCACTCCACCCGGGCCGCCTCGGAGATGTCCTCCGGCTCGCCGATCCGGGTGCAGCCAGTGACGTGGTACGAGCGGAAGTGGGCGTCGCTGATGCCCGCCATGGCGTCGTACTCCGTCATCAGTTCCACGCGGCCGGGACGCCAGCCAGTCTCCTCCTCGACCTCTCGGGCGATCGCAGCGGCGGGCTCCTCACCAGGGTCAGCCCAGCCGGCCGGAACCTCCCAGCCCCACCGGCCGGTGATGAATCGGTGCCGGTAAATGAGGAGGAAGCGGCCTTGGTCGTCGGTGACGACAGCTGTGGTGGAGGCCCGGGGCATGCGGACGACGTGGTGCTCAATCCGGCCGATACCGGGGATGTCCACGTCGTCCAACCACAGTTCCACCCAAGGCGACCCATACACCTGTCGTCGGCCGTAGACCTGCCACTCCGCTGCCGTCACCGGGGCCTCCTCACGCACGTGCAAGCTGCTGGCTCGACTCTCTCACGCGCGCCACAAGCTCCCGCACAGGCCTCTCCGCCGCCCACGGGGCGAGGGCCTGCTGAAGAGCGCGGGCCCGAAGCAGGAGCGGCTGGACGACGGTGGCGCCGGCTAAGTCGAGGGCGGCCTGCGCGGTGGCGCACGCGGCGTCGAGAGCACCCTGCCCCAGCTGCACCTCGGCGAGGTCGAGGGTGAGCACCGCCCGGCCCTTGACGTCGACCTCGGCGCGGGCGGCGATGGCTGTCTCCAGGAGGCGGCTGGCGGCCTCGTGCTCACCGAGGTGGGCGTACGTCTCGCCAGCGAGCCCGTCGAGACGCGGGCTGGTGAAGAAGTCGAGGGCGGCGCACGGCTCGTCGGCGAGGTCGAGGTAGTGGGCGGCCTGATCGAGCGCGGCCAGTGCGGCGGTGCGGTCGCCTCGCCAGGCGGCGACGGCGCGAGCGTGGTTGGCGGCGATCCATGCGCGGCGGCGGGGTGCTGCGGTGGCGGCGATGGCGTCGGCTTGGTCCAGGAGGGCGGCGGCCGTGTCACGCCGTCCGGCGGTGTACTCGACGATGCTCTGCATGGTGAGGAGCCACGCGGTCAGGTCGTCGGCCTCAGCCTCTCCAGCTGCTACTGCCCCGAGTCGGAAGTGGGCATCGCTGCGGCTGCGGTCGCCGAGGTCGTGGTGGGCGAGGCCGAGCAGACCGGAGACGACGGCTAGTATCCGCACACCGCGGCGCCGGGCGGCGAGGGCCTGCGGTCGGTCGAGCATCTCGTGTACGCCGACGAGCTGCCGCTGGAGGATCGGCACGGACACCGTCGGTGGGGTGACCGGGTAGCGGTACGCCACGTCGGCGACGGCTGTCTCC
The DNA here is from genome assembly GCF_040683335.1 of Kitasatospora sp. NPDC093806. NCBI lineage: Bacteria > Bacillati > Actinomycetota > Actinomycetes > Kitasatosporales > Streptomycetaceae > Kitasatospora > Kitasatospora sp. NPDC093806. The sequence goes on along the minus strand of NZ_JBFBDO010000049.1, from coordinate 5,431 downwards.
AGGTGGGTCAGCGCGGCGTCGGATGCGGTGGAGCGGGACACCATGTCGAGGACTTCCCAGGTCTCAGGGATGACTGCAGGTCGGTAGGTGGTCGGTCCGGGGGTGGGTTCCCACGGGCGGTCGGCGAGGCCGAGCATGCGCCCAGGGACGCGCAGGCCGTCGGCGATCCGCTCGATGACGTCCATGCTGGAGACGGTCCGGCCGCCGGTCATGATCTCCGTGACGCGGCTGGTCGTCAGGCCGGTACGACGGGCGAGCTGTGCGGGGCCGAGCCCAGCTCGGCGGGCGAGCTGGAAGACAGCCCCGATCTCTCTCTGCGCGCACGCGCTGACGAAGGCGGGGTCCGCGAGCACGTGCGCGGGGAGCGGTTCCGGTGCGGGCACGACGGGCCTCCCGGGTCGATGGTGGCACGAGCGTATCGGCCTGTCGCGCTCCACCGTGGGTACTCACCGTGGCCCTGGTAGCCGCCTGCGGGGATGCCGATGCTGGGCCCGTGACGACCAGCCAGCGCCCGGAGCCGATGCCGTTCAGCCGTGCCCAGAAGGACGGCCGCGCGTGCATCGCCTGTGAGGGCGAGGCCGGCGAGCTCGTGGCCGACGGGTATGTCTACCTGCCGGACCTGCCCGGGCTCGGCTGGCTGGTCGTCGCGCACCCTGCCTGCCGTCCTACCGCCCCTGAGGAGGAGCAGTGACCGACGACCGCACCATTTCGTCCCCCCAACAGCCCGAGGCGGAACTCGGAGCGACCGGGTACTGCCGCGTCTGTGGCGACTGCGGGTACGGCACCTACGACGGCGAGCGGACGCCCATCACCAACTGGATCGCGGGCCACCGCGGCTGCAACGCCCAGAGCCTCACGCCCCGGGCGGCCAGGTGAGCGCGGTCGGCGGCACCGAGCCGGAGTCGGTGCGGACGACGGGCACGTGCGCCTCCTGCGGGCAACATCCCGTCGAGGGCGTCCTAGTGACCACGGTCGACGAGCGAACTGAGCTGGTGTCCGGCCACGACTGCGAGCCCCCCACGCGCGCCGGTGAGCGCCCGCGGCGGCGCTCGCGGTGATCGACGACGGCCAGGCCGAGTACCGCACCGTCGCCGAAGCACCGCCAGGGCCTGCCACTCCCCGCGCGCCTGACGGCCGCCTACGCCGTCTCGGCGGCTGGCGTGTTGGTCCTCGCCACCCTGCTGGTCATCTGCACCATTCGCTGATAGGAGCGACCCGTCATGGGCATCTTCCGCAAGTCCACCCCCTCAACAACCCCGGCTGACCGTGCGGCCGAGGCTGCCGCTCAGGCTGCGATGGCGGGCTACGCGTCCGAGGACCGCGACGACAACCCCACGACGTCCGCCGGAGAGACCAAGTTCCGCCTGAACAAGGCGATCCGGGTGGCGAAGGGGCAGCGGATCCGCCCGCGCGACGAGCACGACGGCGACTCCGACTGAACCGCGCCGGCCGGTCGTACCCGGCGGAGACGGTGGATGCGGCCGGCTTACGGGTGGCCGTGGCGGGCCTGCCCGCCTGCGCGCGCCGGGGCGCCGTGCGGACGGCTTCGACCTGCACGAGTCACGCCGCCCCCGTGGCCGAAGTGCCCACGCGCGCGGGTTCGCCATGTACCGCTGACGGGCGTCGGGCGGAGCGACCCGGGGGATCCCGCCCCAACCGATTCCCGCAGCCCGATTCTGCCGCTAACATCCCAGCTCAGAAAGCCTCGGCCCCGCACACGCGGGGATGGTCCCGACGCGTTGGCCGCCGACGCCGCCGCGATCAGCTCGGCCCCGCACACGTGGGGATGGTCCTCCGGGCGAGGCTGTGCCGCGAAGGGTGAGTGTCGCAGCCCCGCCCGTGGGGATGGCCGAACGGAAAGGCCTGCCTTGGTGTGGCGACCCCGATGATCGTTCGGGGGCGTACGCCGTTTGGGTGAGGGGTGATTCCTTCCCCAGGGCGATGACCTTCGGCTGCCTTCGGCGGCAGCGTGGGGGTATGACGGAGAACAGAAAAGTGAAGCAGCGTCAAAGTCGATCGCTAATCGGCAGGTTGGCCTCCGGTGCGATCGCGTTCGGGCTGACCTCGGCGCTCGTGGTGACGCTCACGCCAGGGGCGGCGCAGGCGGCTGATGGGGATCCCGGGGCCGACCGGGGCGGCTACACCGCCAAGATCCGGCGGACCGAGCACGGCGTTCCGCACGTCCTGGCCCGGGACTACGCCGGGCTCGGTTACGGCTACGGGTACGCCTTCGCGCAGGACAACCTCTGCCAGCTCGCCGACCAGGTGGTCACCCTGCGCGGGGAGCGGTCCCGCTACTTCGGTCCCGACGGGCTGTCCGTCGACGGGCCGCCCAACCTGGTGAGCGACACCTACCAGCAGGGCCTGCTGCGCGCCGGAACGGTCCGGCGGCTGCTCGACCGGCCCGCGCCGCTCGGGCCGACCGACCAGGCGCGGCAGTTGGTCGACGGGTACGTCGCCGGGTACAACCGCTACCTGCGCGACACCGGGGTCGACCGCCTGCCGGACCCGTCCTGCCGGGGCGGGGCCTGGGTCGGGCCGATCACCTCCGACGACATCTGGAGCCTCGTCCTCGACGTCAACACCCTGGCCGGCAGCGTCAAGAAGGCCGTCGGCGCGGCCGTACCGCCGGGAGCCGCCACCGGACGGACAGCGGCTGCTCCAGAGACGGCGACCTCCTGGCTGCCCCGGGCCGGTGACACCCCCGGCGCCACCGACCGCGGCAGCAACGCCTGGGCGATCGGCCGGGACGCGACCCGCAACGGCAACGGCCTGCTGCTCGCCAACCCGCACCTCCAGTGGGACGGCCGGGAGCGGTTCTACCAGGCCCAACTCACCATCCCCGGCGAGCTGGACGTCGCCGGAGCCGGGCTCTACGGCGTCCCGTTCGTCCAGATCGGCCACACCCGTGGCCTCGCCTGGACCCACACCACCAGCTACGCCGACCACGCCAGCATCTACCGGCTGGCGCTCACCCCCGGCGACCCGACCTCCTACCTGGTGGACGGCAAGGTCGAGAAGATGACCCGGCAGACCGTCCCGGTCACCGTCCGGGCCGCCGACGGCACCCTCTCCACCGTCGACCGGACGCTCTACCGCTCGCGCCACGGCTTCGTCCTCGGCGAGGGCTGGACCGCCGAGTCCGCGTTCACCGTCCGGGACGCCAACGCCGACAACCTCCGCTCGCTCAACGAGTGGATGGCGATGGGCCGGGCCCAGAACCTCGACCAGCTGCGGCAGGCCCAGCGCACCTACCAGGGCGCCCCGTGGGTCTACACCACGGCCGTCGACACCAGCGGGACCACCTACTTCACCGACTCCTCCGCCGTCCCGCACCTCACCGACGCCCAACTCGGGCGCTGCGTCGTGCCGGACGCCCCGGTCGAGGGCGTCCTGGACGGATCCACCACCGCGTGCGACCCCGGCAGCGACCCGGACGCGCTGCTCCCGGGCGTGTTCGGCCCGGCCAACCACCCGAAGCTCAGCCGCACCGACTACGTGGCCAACGCCAACAACGGCCCGTACCTGACCAACGCGGACGCGCCGCTCACCGGCCTGCCCGCCATCTACAACACCCGGCCAGAGCTCGCGGCGCGGCCGCAGCTGAGCCTGCGCATGATCGCCGACCGCCGGTCCGGCGCCGACGGCCTGGGCGTCCCCGGCTTCACCCTCGCCACCCTCCAGGCGACCATGTTCGGCAACCGGGTCCAGAGCGCCGAACTCGACCGCGCCGACGCCGTCGCCCTCTGCCGCGCCCACCCCGACCTCACCGCGAGCGACGGCACCGCGGTCGACGTGCGCGCCGCATGCGACACGCTCGCCGCCTGGGACACCCGGGCCGACGCCGACAGCCGGGGCACCGTGCTGTGGGTGGCCTACCGCGAGGCGCTGGCCGCCACCCGCACCCGGAGCTGGCAGACCGTCCCCTACGACCCGGCCCAGCCGCTGACCACGCCGCGCGGGATCGCGGCCGGCGACCCCGCCGCCCAGCGCGCGCTGGCCGACGCGGTGCGCGCCGTGGCGGCCCGCGGACTGCCGGTGGACGCCCCGATCGGCCTGGTCCAGCGCTGGGCGGGCATCCCGCTGCACGGCTGCTCCGGCTGGATCGGCTGCTTCAACGTGCTCACCGCCGGGCCGAACTCGGGCGGGGGCGGTGGCACCTACCCGGCCGACCTCCGGAGCGTCCCGCACGGCTCCAGTTTCCTGATGGCCACCGAACTGACCGACCGGGGGCCGCGCACCCGCACCCTGCTCACCTACGGGCAGTCCGCCGACCCGACCTCTCCGTACTACACCGACCAGACCCGCCGCTACGCCCGCAAGCAGTGGGTGACCGAACGCTTCACCGAGGCCGAGATCCGCTCCGCCCCGGGCCTCACCGTCACCACCCTCGTCCGCTGATCCGCTGACGCGCTGATACCTGATCAGGACCCGCTCCACTCGGCCGCCGCCGTCCTCGGACGACGGCGGCCGTTCACGCGCATGAGGGAGGAGGCACCGGCCGAGGATGGTATGAACGGCAAGCGGCGGGAGGCGGACGGCATGACGGGTGCTTGGGTGGCGGGCGTCGACGTGGGTGGCTCGGGGGTGCGGGTTGCTGTAGCGCCCGGCGGGTGGCCCGCCGGGGCGCGGACGGTCGAGGTGGCCGGGGCGGGCGGGCAGGACGCCGAGGTGCTGCTCGGGCGGCTGCTGCCCGCGCTGGAGTCGCTGGTCGCCGACCTGCCGGAGGGGGCCGGGATCGACGCGGTCGCGGTCGGTGCCGCTGGCATGGCGCTGCTCGGGCGCGACCTGGCCGCCCGGCTGCCCGGCCCGCTCGCCCGGGCCACCGGGGCCCGGTGCCTGGTGCTCGCCGGGGACGCGATCGCGGCCTACGCGGGCGCCCTGGGGTCGGCCGCCGGGGTGACCGTGGCCGGCGGGACGGGGCTGGTGGCGATCGGCCTCGGCCCCGGTACCGGCTGGCGGCGCGCCGACGGCTGGGGGCAGCTGCTCGGCGACTGCGGCAGCGGTGCCTGGCTCGGCCGGGCCGGGCTGGACGCGGCGCTGCGCGCCTTCGACGGCCGGCCCGGCGGCTCCCGCGCCCTGCTGGCGGCCGCCGAACGGCGCTACGGCCCGGTGACCGGCCTGCCGGCGGCCCTGCAGCCGCGCCCGGACCGGGCCGCGCTGCTCGCCGCGTTCGCCCCGGACGTGGGGGCGGCGGCCGAGGAGGGCTGCCCGGTGGCCGCCGGGCTGTTCCGGCGGGCGGGGGAGGAGATCGCGGGTGCGGCCGCCGCGGCGGCCGACGGCGCGGGCCTCCCGGCACCCCTGGTCGCGCTCACCGGTGGGCTGTTCCGGCTGGCGCCGCTCCACCGCGCCACCGTCGACGCTCTGGCCGCCCGGCTGCCCGGCGCCCGCCTCCGGGAGCCGGAGCGCGCCGAGCAGCGGCGGCCCGTCC